>NZ_JAXXBR010000128.1:0-15026 GCF_037242085.1 Alitiscatomonas sp.
TTTTGCGTTTTTCACGTTTCTTTTTTCTGTTCCTTTTATATATACAAGATAAGGCAGTACATCCTGTGCAGAACACAAGATATGCCGCCTGGACTTTTTACTGGCTGCTGCCGTCCTCTACTCTTCTGTTTTCCGGTATACGATCTGTCCGTCAACGATCGTCATCACCGGAAGGATGGTCCGGATCTCCTCCGGTCTGCATGTGAAAATGTCTGTATCCAGCACTGCCATATCCGCCAGGTACCCCGGCTTTAATCGTCCCTTGAAATCTTCTGCAAATTCATTATAGGCGGAACCAATGGTATAAGCGTCGACCGCGTCCTCGATATCCACCCTCTCTTCCGGGAAGAAGCCGCCCTCCGGCCATCCCTTCTGATCCCTGCGGGTCACTGCAGAATAAAGATTCGGGAACGGATTGCAGTCCTCCACCGGAGAATCCGTGCCATAGGAGACATGGATCCCCAGCTTCTTTGCTGTCCCAAAGGCGTAGGAGGTGCTGCTCAGCTCCTCTCCGCACCGGTCTGTCACCACATGCATATCATAATCCAGGAAGATCGGCTGGTAACAGATCAGGATATCATCCCCGGCGATCCGCTCCATCATCTCCCTGTCTGTGATCTGGCAGTGGATCAGGGCGTGGCGCAGGGGATTCTTCCCGTCATGGAGCACCTTCTCATAGCTTTCGATCACATCCTCAATGGCCCGGTCTCCGATCACATGGGTCACCACCTGGATCCCCGCCGCATCCGCCAGACGGCAGAACTCGTCCATCTCTTCCTTTGTGATACATTCCACTCCACGGTTTCCCGGGTCGTCCTGGTATTCCTTCCGCATGGCCGCCGTCCGTCCGCCCAGGGAACCGTCCTTAAAAAGCTTTAACGGTCCCAGAGCCAGCCTCTTCGGGTCCTTATAGACCCCATGCTTAAATTCTCCGTTCCCCACGCATTCCCGGAATTCCTCCAGAGACTGGATACACGCCTGATGCCGGTAGCGCAGAGGACACAGTCCCTCGTCATAGATCTCATGAAGCATGCGGAACGTATCATCCCGGGAAATAAAAGCGTTCCCCACATCATTGGACTGGACGCTGGTAATACCATGGGCCACCGCATACTCTGCGGCGTTTAAAAACATGCGCTTATCGTCCTCAAGGGTATATTTGGGGATCAGACCATTGACCAGCTCCATGGCATTTTCAGTGAATATTCCCGTGGGCGTTCCGTTTTCGTCTGTCTCAATGGTGCCTCCGTCCACATGGCGCATCTTCTGATCCAGCCCCAGAAGCTCAATGGCCTTACTGTTGGCCGCCGCCACATGGCCGCAGATCCGCTGGAGCACCACTGGTACCTCTGTGGAGATCCGATCCAGATCATAACGGCCCGGCATCCTCTTTTCCCCAATAAACAGGTCCTGGTTCCAGCCCTTTCCTGCGATCCCCTGCTTCGCCGTTTCTGGATTCTGGCGGACGAACTCCTTTACGCGCTCCACCATCTCATCCACAGAGCTCACTCCCGTGATGGGTGCCGTCGCAAAGTCCATGCCCACGTTCAGAAGGTGCATATGGCTGTCATTGATCCCAGGGATCACCGTGCGGCCCTCCAGGTCAATGATCTCTGCACCGTCCAGTCCATTCCCGGAACCATCCCGTTTTCCCGCTGCCGTAAGGACCTCTTCCTCCGTCCCCACAGCCTGGATCACTCCGTCCTCCGCATAAAGCGCCTGGGCAAACCTTCCTCTCTCCACATAGATCTTTCCATTCCTTAATACCAGTTTTCTCATGGTCTTCCCCTTCCCTTTCTTCTATTATAATACAGGTTTCCTCCTATCCTTCCGCACAAACGGCGGCCGTACTGTATCCTCTGTCAGCAGACCGTACTTCTCCGGGCGGCGGTACGCATTTCCATGTACCTCCTGGCGGCGGTATGACCGCAGAAGCTCCAGATCGAATTCCGCCAGCCAAAGCCCCTCTTCTCCATCGGCTTCCAGGATACACATATCTCTCGATCCCTCTTCCCCCGGCAGATACGCCACGCCGTCAAATGCCGATGAGTGACCGTTGCAGTCCGGCTTCCCCTGGGGATAATTGCAGGTGGCGATTCCAATCATGTTCTCATAGGCCCGTCCGCGAAGCTGGGACAGGCGGTTGATCTCCATAGGGCAGGCGTTGGGGACCAGGACGATCTCTGCCCCCATAAGCATCAGGATCCGGGCGCTCTCCGGAAATTCCCGGTCGTAGCAGATCATGGCTCCCACCCGCACAGCGCCGGCCTCTGTATCCAGATCCGCCGTATGGAAGCCCTCTCCCGGAGTCAGGCGGCACTCATCCCCGAAATCACAGGTATGGACCTTCGCATAGGACAGCACACATTCCCCATGGCGGTCCAGTAAAAGCAGCGTGTTCCTTGGGCCTTCCGGATACTGTTCCAGGATCGTGATCCCGATGGCCATGGACAGCTCCCGGGCCGCATTGGCAAAGGCTTTGACGAATGGGCCGTCCGCCGCCACCGCCTTATGCTCCAGCTCCTCCACGCTTTCCGGCATATCATAACCGCTGCTCCACATTTCCGGAAACAGTGCCAGGTCGGCTCCGGCCTTCTTTGCCTCCCGGCACCAGAAAAGGCCTTTTTCCAGATTTTCCTCCAGGCTGTTTCCCGGCAGGATCTGGAGCAGCGCGGTCTTAAGGCTTCTCCGTCCCCTCCTTTTCTCATAGGAAGGATGATAAAGTCCTGTGGGGCTGTAAAACTCATTTCCCGTATATACGAATCCCAGCCGTTCCAGCAGCTTCCCGGATCTTTGATTGTCCGGATGATGGCCTGCAAAAAGTCCTTCAGCATCCAGCTCCCCAAAGGCATACCAGATCGCCGCCCGGCAGGCCTCTGCGGCGATCCCACGGCCCCAGAATTCCGGCTTCAGATGGATCCCCAGCTCATAGGTCCGGCTTCTGTGGGGCCTTAAGCCGCAGCATCCGGCCAGCCGTCCTGTCTCCAGCTCAAAGACCGGCCAGTACTGGACATGATGATGCTGCCCATTTTCCATCTCCAGGGCCAGCCTCTTCCGGACCTCGTCGTCCGAAAACTGCCCGGCAGCACAGATATACCGGCACACCTGGGGATCCTCCCAGAGGCCGTTTGCCAGCTCCAGATCCTCTCCCGTCCACCAGGAAAAGCCCAGCCGTTCTGTCGTCAGAAAATATTCCCGTTTCATTCCGCCCGCACCTCCATAAAACATCCGTCCTCATGGGCCCAGATCACTCCCACCGCCTGGAGATAAGCATAAATGATCGTGGTGCCCACAAACTTCATCCCCCGCTTCTTAAGGTCCGCCGATATGGCATCTGACAGGGGAGAGCTGGTCCTTCCCTTCTCACAGACCACCCTGCCTCCGGTCCAGCCCCAGAGGTATTCCGAAAAGCTCCCATATTCCTTCTGGATCTCATAAAAAACCGCCGCATTGGTCACGGCTGCCCGGATCTTTAAACGGTTTCTTATGATCCCCGGATCATTCTGAAGCGCCTCCAGCTTCTCATCATCATATGCCATGACCGTTTCCAGATCAAAGCCGTCAAAGGCCTGGGAAAACGCCTCCCGTTTATTCAGCACACACTCCCAGGAAAGCCCGGCCTGGAATCCCTCCAGGACCAGCATCTCGAACAGCTTCCTGTCATCATGGACCGGAACGCCCCACTCATGATCGTGATAATGGATATACCGCTCATTCCCAGGATCGGCCCACCGGCACCTTATTTTTCCATCCTTCCATTCCATGATATCCCCCTCTTAAAGCGCCGTCCCCTTCACCGGAACCGAAAACCTGGAAACGTCCACGCCTTCATGGTCCAGCAGCCAGATCTTCCGGTCCAGGCCGCCGGCATATCCTGTAAGGCTTCCTCCTGATCCTACCACACGGTGGCAGGGGATAATAATAGAAACCGGGTTGTGGGCCAGGGCTCCGCCTACGGCCTGTCCGGACATGGTATCCCTGCCCATCCGGGCTGCCGCCTTTTTTGCCAGGTCTCCATAGGTCGTGACCGTTCCATAAGGGATCTCACAGAGAAGTCCCCAGATCAGCTTCTGGAATTCCGTTCCCTCCGGTGCCAGGGGAAGCTCATCCGGACACGGCTTTTGTCCGGAAAAATACCGGTCCAGCCATTTCCTGGCATCCCCGAATACCGCAGGCTCTGGTCCCTGCTCCTTTCCGATTTCTCCCACGTTCTCTCCGCCAAAATATTTCTGGCCCTGGATCCACAGCCCCGTCAGATGCTTCCCGTCGCTCCCCAGGGTCAGGAGACCGATGGGCGAAGCATACGATGTCAAACAGTACATAAAAGCCCTCCTTATTAAAAAAAGCCATTCCATACCATTAAAAGTCTGGAATAGCTATTTCTATTATTATTGTGCCAAAAAAGAAGCGTCAGCCCTGCGGGTTCCAAGACCATCTCCTGCTTCCGTAGTCTATGCCTATTTTTATATATTAAAAAAGCACGAGACGGGAGGGTCTGCCCCAGCGCAGTCCACCCGGTGGACGCAGCGAGGGCATTCGAACCAGGGCGTCAGCCCTGCGGGTTCCAAGACCGCCTCGTGCTTCCGTAGTCTGTATCTATTTTTATGTATTAAAAAAGCACGAGACGGGATTCGAACCCGCGACCCTCGCCTTGGCAAGGCGATACTCCACCACTGAGCCACTCGTGCAACAAAGTATTCTTATGAACATCGTCATTATATACCAATCCAGACCATTTTGTCAAGATTTTTTCGTCATTTTACCCTGGAAACTATAACCATCCAGCCATACATCTTTCTTCCTATCCGTCTGTTGTGGACAAGAAGCACCAGGTGTCCTCCATATGGAGATACGGAGAGAAAAATGCTTTATAAAAGCATATTTTCAATGTTTTTCCCCGTCCAGGCCTCCCCATGACCGAACAGTTGTCTGGAACTGTTTTTTTACAAAATCAAGGACCTCTTCATACAGCGCATCCCTGTTTTCTTCCGTGATGAAAAAACACCGGCAGCCAGGATGGGAGCGGACGCTGCTTAAAAAGGCCGTATCCCTGTCCTTCACTGCTGCGATCACCGGATCCCTCCCCCCAAGGCGCTCCAGAACAGCCCTGCAAAAAAGTTCTGAAGAGGACTCCAGATATCCCAGCTCGTCCATGATCATAACGCTGCCAGCCTTTACGGGAGCCAGGATCCGCGGCGCATAGCGGTCAAATCCTTCCTTCACCGGAATCCCGCAGGTCTCTCCGCACAGGCCCACCAGATTCTCCTCTGTGGGCACATGCTCCGCCCCCGCATCATAAATATGGACCTGATCTCCTTCTTTTTCTGTCTCAAATCCCCATACCGGACGGTCCAGAGACTCCAGGACCCGCCGGATCAGTGTAGTCTTTCCAGCGCCTCTGGCGCCGACGATCAGTACGTTCATATCCGCTCCCTACTTTCCCGACTCGTATACATACAGGGAAAAACGGTCTCCGTTGATCAGCTGGATCCCGGCATACATGGGCTCTCCGTTCTCATCATAAGCCGTGCTCTTTACAAACAGAAGGTAATCCCCCTTTTTCACATCCATCAGAGCTGCCTCTTCCGCCGTGGCCCGGCACAGCTCGATCATCTTTTCCGAACTGGCAACCTTTGCTCCGGCCTTTTCCTTCAGGCACTCGAACATGGACCCATTATTCAGATCCTCCTCCAGAAGGAAGGCGTATTTCAAAGGGAAATAGCTTTTCTCCACCTGGACCGGCTCTCCGTCTGCCAGGCGGAGTCTGGAAATATAGACCACATTGCTGCCCGGCTCGATCCCCAGCCGGTCGGCCACCTTTTTATCCGCCATGATCAGCCGGTTCTCCAGGACCTGTGCCCCCGGCTTCACGCCCATCTGCTCACACATTTCCGTAAAGCTCTGGAGCTTTTTCATGTTTCTTGAATATTTCGGCTTTGTGACAAACGTTCCTTTTCCCTGCTTGCGCACCACCAGCCCCTTTTCCATCAAAGAGCCCACGGCCTTACGCACCGTGATCAGACTGACTCCATATTCTTTGGCCATCTCAGCCTCGGTCATGATCTTATCGCCGGGCTTATAGACGCCGTTTCTGATACTGGTTTCCAGCTCTTCCATGAGCTGCACATACAAAGGCGTGATCGCATCCTGTTTCAGCATAACGTTTATCCCCCTGTTCCATATTTTCTATGTACTCCCGCGTGATACCTTCCCTATTCTAATATGAAGCAGTCAAAATGGCAAGTCAAATAAAAAAGAATACCCGCGGCAACAAGGAGGAATGCCGGAGATCCGGCCTGCCGCGGGTTCAGACATATATGAGATTTTTCGTTTATTCTTCCTGGAAGGCGATGCCGTGGCCAAACGCGCCGTTCACCAGGCACGTCTTTGCCGCAAACTCTGCTCCCGCTTCCATGGCCGCATGGATATCCTTCTTCTCCAGCATGGCCAGCAGAAAGGCTGTGGCAAAGGAATCTCCGGCTCCCAGAGTATCCACCGCATCCACCAGCTTCGGCTTCTGGGTGTAATACTGCTCTCCGTCATAGATCAGGGAACCCTTTCCGCCCCTGGTCGCCACGGTCATACGGCAGCCCCTGGCCTTCAGAGCCTCACAGAGCTTTTTGATCTCTTCCTCCGGCGTGTCGCCGCAGGAGGCAAAGGCGATATCCACCTGGGGCCCGATGGTCTCAATATAATACTCCTGATTCCACCGGCCGGACATATCGTAGGAAATAGGAACCCCCGCCTCACGGAGCTTATGGAGCTCTCCATCCAGATGGCCGTTGCAGCTGGTATGAATCAGCTTAAAGGTCCGGATATAATCCAGGTCCTCCTTCGTCAGCTCCAAAGGATGTTCATTAACGATGCCGCCCTTGTTGCTCATGATAAATTCCCTGTCGCCATCCACCAGGCGTACCTTGGCATAGCCGTTTTCCCCGTCATACTGGCGGCACCGGGAATGGTCCACCCCCAGCTCATCCAGAGTCCGGATCACATGATCCGCCACCTCATCCCGGCCAAATACGCCCATATAAGCCGCATCTGCTCCCAGCATCTTTGCATAGACCGAAAAGTTCATGGCCTGGCCGCCGGGATACATGATCTTTGCAGGATAATATTTATCGCACACATTATCCCCAATGCCGATGACTTTCGTTTTCATTAATACTCAACCTTCCACATATATCTTCTGTGATCCATGGAATGGCCTCTCACCTCGGCCATCTGTGCCACATAATACCGCTCGATGGGGATCAGTACCACCGGGTTGAAGAACTCTGCCACGTCGGCATCGATACGGCCCTTGTTTAATTCCTTAAAGTCAATGACAATGAAATTCTCTGCATATGTATTTAAGAATTTCAGGCATCTTTCATCCAGGGCACGGGTACGGCCTTCACTCATAATGAGGATCATCGGAAGCTTCTTATCTGTGGTCTCGAAGGGGCCGTGGAAATATTCGCCGGTATGGAGGCAGACAGCGTGCTTCCACTGCATCTCCATAAAGTGACAGCAGCACATGGAGTAGGCTACGCCATAGTTGGGACCGGAAGCCAGTACATAGAATACAGGCTCGTCTTTTTCCTTATCTGCCCATTCCTTTGCGGCTGCCAGGCAGTTTTCCTTTCCTTCTGCCACGATCTCATCGATGTATTTGTATGCCTCCATGGCCTTATCGTATTTGTCCCAGCCCTCAAACTGGTGCAGCAGTTCAAAGCCGATCCGTAAGGAGTTGGCCTGATTGGAATCGCTGTAAACCTGGTCGTCTCCATTGGAATAGGTAACCACATACTGGCCCACCTTTGCCATTCCTGTATCCATATTTCCGGTCATGGCAATAGTGATGGCTCCGATGGAGTTAGCCTTTTTCACAGCCTCTACCGTCTCTGCAGTCGCCTTTAAGGAACAGATCACAGCCACGCAGCGGTCGTCCAGCTCCTTGGGAGTCGCATGAACGAACTCATTGCTGGTGTAGGTGGTGGCGCTGAAGGTCTTTGCCTCGCTCTGCAGCAGGTAAAGTCCCGGGAAAATGGCTGCCTTGGAGCCGCCGCAGGCTACAAAATAAACATGCTTAAGACCGCCCTTTTTATCCAGGGTCTCCTTGATCTCGGCTACGATTTCTTTTACTGTTTTTGTCATTTTTCTTCCTCCTCAAAATGCGTCAGTGATTTTCCACTAACAAAGATCTACAAAATATTTAAATAATTCTGTGCCGTCCGGCCCAAAAGCCGGATTCGGCGCATCTCCCCGCATCCGTTCCGGATGGAACTGGACGCTGAAAACAGGAAGTGTCTTGTGTTCAATGGCCTCAATGATCCCATCCAGAGATCTGGCAGTCACCTTTACATCCGGTCCCACTGCATCTGCGCAGTCCCGGTGAAAGCTGTTGACCAGAAGCTTTGGACCATAAAGGCGGTTTAAGATCGATCCGTCTTCTGCGACGATCTCATGCTGGATCCCCTCCGAGTGCTCCACTGCATGCTTCCTCGGAAAATTCAGCATATTGTGGCCGCCCAGGGCCGCGTTGACCAGCTGGTGGCCGCGGCAGATCCCCATAATGGGCTTCTTCCTCTTAAAAAACTCCTCAAAGGCAGCAAATTCCATCTCATCCCGGATCACATTGCATCCGGCCTTGAGGTTGTGGGCCACATTGGCATCTCCATCAGCCAGGTTATTGAAGGTATCGCCAAACCTGGAGGGATGAACGCTTTCTCCTCCGGTAATGAGAAGACCGTCAGCCATTTCCGCGTACTCCGCAGCCAGCTTTGTGCTTCCCATCATCACCGGAACGCCTCCGGCAGCCACAATGGCATTCATGTAAGCTGTATTTAAAATAAATGACGGCACCCCGCGGCTGTTGTTCCCCAGCATGCCGGTTACAAGAATGATCTTACCCATGGGTTTTTCCCCTTTCTTTTCCATTTTCCTCCATTATACTACATGCCTCTGCTTCCATCAATGGTACAGGAAACAGGAAACGCTGCGCTTTGCTCCATTCTCATCTGTAAGCTCCACAAGCTTCGGCGCTTCTTTATGGCACCGCTCCGTTGCATAAGCGCACCGGGTAGAGAACAGACAGCCTTTAGGCGGGTTCAAGGGACTGGGAACCTCGCCCTGAAGGATGATCTCATCCTTTTTTGCATGAATATCCGGGACCGGGATCGCGGAGAGGAGAGCTCGTGTATAGGGGTGGAGTGGATTTCCATAGAGCTGCTTTTTGTCTGCAAGCTCCATGATCCTTCCCAGATACATGACAGCTACCCGGTCGCACAGATATTCTACCACACTCAGATCGTGTGAAATAAAAATATAGGTAAGGTTCCGCTCCTTCTGTAAGTCCTTCAGCAGGTTCAGCACCTGGGAACGGACGGAAACATCCAGAGCAGAAACCGGTTCGTCGCAGATCACAAGTTCCGGATCATTGATCAGAGCCCTGGCGATCACCACGCGCTGTCTCTGGCCTCCGGACATTTCGTGGGGATATTTTTCCAGGAATTTCTCACTGAGCCCCACCTCATTCAGAATATCGATGACTTTTTTCAGTTTTTCTTCTTTTGTATATTTTCCAGATACGTCCAGAGGCGTCATCACCGACTGAACGACCTTCTTTTTCGGATTTAAAGAGGCGTAGGGATCCTGGAAGATGATCTGGATCTTTTCACGCAAAGGACGCATCTGCTTTTCCGTATAATTGGTAATATCCTCTCCATGGAATAGGATCTGGCCTCCGGTGATATCATGAAGCTTCAGGATCGTCTTCCCAAGGGTAGACTTTCCGCATCCAGACTCTCCCACCAGGCCTACGATCTCGCCCTGGTTCACAGTCAGATCGATCTGATCCACCGCCTTCACGGAGATATCCTCACCGTTCCTCACCTTTTTTACCGGGTAATACTTTTTCACATTTCGTATTTCTAGCAACGGAGCAGCCATCAGTTTTCACCTTCCTTCCCGTACAGGAAGCAGCGTACCATATGGCCGTCCACTTCCCGCATTCCCGGATCTTTTTTCCTGCACTGTTCCGTGGCGTGCTGGCATCTGGTACAGAACCGGCACCCCTCAGGCATCTCATCGAGACCGGGAACTGTTCCCTCGATGGTGTATAAATGCTCCTCCTGTCCGCTTCCAAGCTTTGGAATGGAATTCAGGAGGCCGATGGTATACGGATGCTTTGGATGGTCAAAAATATCCTCCGCCGTACCGTATTCCACAGATTTTCCTGCATACATGACCATAACATGGTCTGCCACCTCTGCCACCACGCCCATATCATGGGTGATCAGGAGCACAGAGGTATTGGATTCTTTCGTCAGAGTCTTGATGATCCGCAGGATCTGGGCCTGGATCGTCACATCCAGAGCCGTCGTCGGCTCATCTGCGATCAGCAGCTTGGGGTTACAGAGCAGTGCCATGGCGATCATGACCCGCTGACGCATCCCTCCCGAAAGCTGGTGGGGAAATTCCTTGATCCTCTGCTCCGGAGACGGGATCCCCACCCGCTTCAGCATCTCCACGCACTGATCCAGCGCATCCTTTTTTGAGATCTGTTTGTTGTGGGTGCGGATCATCTCCAGCATCTGGTCCCCGATCCGGTATACCGGATTCAGGGAAGACATGGGCTCCTGGAAGATCATGGAGATCTCATTTCCCCGGATCTCTCTCATTCTGGCTTCCGGCGCCTTCACCAGATCCTCTCCATCAAAAAGGATCTGGCTGTCCTCGTCAATAATACTTACAGCAGGGGGGACCAGCCGCAGGATCGACGTAGCTGTCACGCTCTTTCCACATCCGGATTCTCCCACGATGCCTATGACCTTTCCCTTATCCAGGGAAAATTCCACGTTTTCCACTGCTGTCAGCTTCTTTTTTCCGACGTTGAAAGAAACCTTTAAGTTTTTGACTTCCAGCAATCGTTCCTCCATTTGTATCCCTCCTGCTTATATTCCCGCGGGGCCGGAGAAGCCCCGGCTCCCGCGTTATAGTTCCAAATCCTTATTTTGCTACGGACCACTCCCATACCTTCTGGTTGTTTACGCCGCCTTCAAATCCATTGTAGCCCTGGAAACGGTCGGACTTTACACTGAAGCTGTAACCGTTGTACAGCATCACCAGCGGCATTTCATCATACAGAAGCTCCTGGTAGTCGTTGATCAGTTCTTTTCTCTTTGCTTCATCCAGCTCTGCTGCAATGGCATCCTGGATCTCTGCATATTTTGTATCTGTGATCTGGCAGTATGTGGCGTTTTTGTTGTCATAGTAGCCGGCCATCCACAGCGGATAGTCCATGGCCGTGGAGCCGCAGATACCAAGATCATAGGTTCCATCCTGAAGACCGGAGAACATGGTAGCCAGCTCCACCGTCTGTACCTCAATGTTAATGCCTGCTTCTGCCAGGTTCTGCTGGATCACAGCAGCCATGCTCTCACGGGCAGAGGTAACGACCATTTTCAGAGTCTTGCCAGAATCCCATCCAGCCTCTGCCAGGAGCTCTTTGGCCTTATCTACATTTCTTTCCCATTTGGTTCCAAACTCATACTGGGAGCCCGGGATGATGCAGGTGGTTGCCGGAACGCCCTGTCCCTGGAGAGACTGGTCGATCAGCATCTGCTTATCGATGGCATAGCTCATGGCCTGACGTACCTTCTTATCCGGTACGTTCTGGTTGTTGATCAGGAATACGGCAACTGTCGTCGGCTCTGCAGACTGCTCTACATTAAGCCCCATATCCTTGGCTGCCAGGGCATCGTCCACAGTGGGAGCCTGGAAGAAGCCGTCCATCTCGCCTGCTGCAATGGAGGTGATCGTATTGGTGGCAGCGATCACTTTTAAGACCAGCTTGCCGAACTTCGGTGCGCCCATATGGTAATCCGCAAAGGAACCCAGCTGCAGCTCACTTCCGGAAAGCTCGGAGATAAAGGTACATGGACCGGAGCCCACCGGAGCCTTCCAGAAATCACTGGTCTTGATCTCTTCCGGAGCCATATCCTTTAAGAGATGTTCCGGAAGTACATAGAAATATTTGTTGTGAAGGATCAGCCAGTCCTCCACCGGGATCACGCTCTTAAAGTTGATCTTTAAGGTGTAGTCATCCACAGCTTCTACCTGGACAGATTTTTCACTTTCTTCTGTTCCTGTGTCGTCCGTTCCGGCCCATGTATTGAACTCACTTCTTAAACCATACTCAAATTTTGGGTTGGTGATCAGCTGTGCAGTGAACACCCAGTCGCTGGCTGTAACCGGTTCTCCGTCATGCCATTTGGCATTCTCATCCAGATGGAAAACAGCAGCTTTTCCGTCGTCTGCGGATTCCCAGGACTTTGCTCCCCTTGGAGTTACATCGGTTCCGGCCTCTTCAATAAAAGCCAGACGGTCATAAAGCTTGTCGCAGACCAGGTTCTGGTAAATGGAACCGGAAGAGGAGCCGTAGGGATTGATGGTATCCCACGCCTGTGTCATACCATAGGTGATCACATCCTGGGAATAGTCGGCGTCTGCCGTTCCCTCTGCCGCTGCCTCTGTGGAGCCGGCCTCTGTTTCTGTCTTTCCAGCTTCCGTCTTTTCAGTCCCAGCCGCTGCCGTCGTCTCGTTCGCGCCGCCTCCGCCGCATCCAGTCAGAAGACTGGCCGCCATAGCTGATGCCATGGCCAGGCTTAAAAGTTTTCGTGTGGTTTTCTTCATGATCTTGTTTCCTCCTTATACTTTTATTGAATCATTTTTTCATTCCGTTTATTCCTTTGTTTTGGGATCCAGTGCGTCCCGCACGCCTTCTCCAATGAAGTTAAATCCGATGACCACCAAAATGATACAGATTCCCGGCGGAAGCCATACCCAGGGTCTGGCAGTCAGCACCAGAAGGTTCTGAGCCGCAAAGATAATGTTTCCCCAGGAAGCCTGCGGTGTCTGCACGCCCATGCCCAGGAAGCTTAAGGATGACTCGGTCAGGATCGCTCCCGCCACCCGGAAGGAGATATTCGCCCAGACCGGCGGGATCGCGTTGGGAAGAACCTCAGAAAATAAGATCTTCTTTGTGCTGACTCCCACAGCCCTGGCTGCCTGTATATATTCCCGCTCCCGGATCGAGAGCACGTTTCCATAGATCAGCTTTGCGATAGCCGTCCACCCAAGCACACCAATGACAACTGTTACCGTAAGGATCGAAGGACCAAACACTGCCACCAGAACCAGGATCAGTACCATGGACGGGAAAGACATGAATGCATCCGCTGTACGCATAATGATGGATTCTGCTGTTCCCCGGAAATATCCGGCGATCAGTCCCAGAGGAATGCCGATCAGTACGGAGATGATCGTGGAGGTGATCCCTACAAACAGGGAAATGCGACCTCCATATAAAAGCCTTGCAAACAGGTCCCGGCCCACATCGTCCGTTCCCAGGATATGGGCATCAGACGGGGGCTTATTGAACCCGGCGGCCCGGTCGGTGGTATATGGGTCCAGGTCTGCAAAAAGGGGGATGAACACCACTGCTAAAACTAAGATCGTTACGATAGCCAGGCCCAGCATCGCTTTCTTGTTATGGATAAACTTTTTCATAGCCTGGCTGTTCCATATTTCTTTCATGGTCTTTTTCACATTCCCACCCCCTTCTATTTAAACTTGATCCGCGGATCCAGGGCCGCATAGATCAGGTCCAGGATCAGATTTGCCACCAGCACCACACCGCAGATCAGAACTGCCACACCCATGATCACCGGGTAATCGCGGCTGGTAATGGCCGTGATCATCAGGCTTCCGATACCCGGCCATGCAAAGATCTGCTCAGTCACCACCGCTCCTCCGATCAGGAACGGGATCGAAAGGCTGATGGTAGTCACAATGGGGATCAGCGCGTTCCGGAATGCATGCTTTAAAACGATGACCACATTGGTAATTCCCTTGGAACGGGCCGTTTTAATGTATTCCTCATTTAAAACCTCCAGTACGCTGGATCTGGTCTGCTTAATATAGTTTCCGATGGGCTGGATCCCGCAGACAAACGCCGGCAGTGCCAGATGATGCAGAAGGTCCAGCAGGTTCCCGCTCATACCGGAGGACTGCATTCCACTGGTGGGGAACCATTTCAGTTTCACAGCTAAAACATAGATCAGTAAAAGGCTTAAGAAAAAGTTGGGGACCGACGCGCCAATGAACGAAATAAAGGTACTGATGTGGTCCCAAACGGAATTCGGCTTATACGCAGAGATGATACCCAGAGGAACTCCCACCAGCATAGCCGCAAGAATACCTGTACCTGTGAGCATCAAGGACGGCATGATCCTCTGAGAGATCATCAGACTGACTTCCTGGGATGTCCGGTAGGAGATGCCAAAATCTCCGTGAAGCAGATCTCCCAGCCATATGAAGTACCGGATAACAATGGGTTTATCCAGTCCCATGGAAATCTTTAAGGCCTCCAGATCACTCAGGGACATTTCACCCGAAGCCGCAAGAACCGAAAGCGGACCGCCCGGCGCCAGGTTGATCAGTGTGTAGATCACAAATGTAATTCCCAGAAAAACCGGGATCGCATACAGCAATCGCTTTAATATGTACCGAAACACGCGAACTCCTCCTCTTCATATGTTTTTCACTAGAACATACTATATCATTATATATGGTTATATGTCAAGGTGAATATTTATATCTGTATATAATTCTCACTTTTTCAACGTTTTGTACAAATCCAGGAGCCGCATTTTATGGAACATAACAACATATGAAAGAAGAACTTCACCGTCAGCTTCCCCCGGTCCGTGGATATCCAGCCCATTCAGCTCCTGCCTCTCCTCCCCATCCCCCCTTCAAACCTCCAAAATGAGTCCCTTTGGGCAATATCCCTGTTTTTTTCTCCCAATGCCCAAAATTCCGTCTGATTTTGGGCATTGGGAATGCCTCTTTTTGTTTTATGCCCAAAATCTCAAGACTTTTTGATTTTTTCCCAGAAAAAACAAAGATTTTTGGGTACTGGCGAAAAAAAGCGGCTTATATACCCAATCTCGTCATCAGAACCCCCACCCCCTATCCAC
>NZ_JAXXBR010000057.1:0-14540 GCF_037242085.1 Alitiscatomonas sp.
GCGCCAGAGAAGATTCGAACTCCCGACACTACGGTCCGTAGCCGTATGCTCTATCCAGCTGAGCTACTGACGCCCATTGGGTGATTTTGTCTCACTCACTCAACGGTATAGAGTTTACTACATTATTCCCGTTTTGTCAACTATTATTTTTATTTTTCCATGAAACGTCTGATCTGGAGCAATAAAAGCACCAGCCCCGTTCCCAGCAGGATATGGCCGATCCCGGCCACACCAGAAATGGCGGCGTTAATACTGGAAGAAAGCGGTGTACCCAGGACCTGAAGGATTCCCCGGACCGCCAGCATCAGGACAGTCAGGTTCAGCCCTGTGTGATAGACTGCCAGGATCCTTCCGGTTTTGGGACCGGTAAAAGAAAAATTCTTTTCCAGCAGGAGCAGCAGCAAAAACACTGCCATTCCCAGCATGAAATAATGAGTATGGATCACCGACAAGGTCGTTTTAGCGGTAAAACCGGTAAACTTGGTAAACTCCCTGTAAAATACGCCCCCAGCCATTGCAAGAACGGCGTACAGCAGCGCGGCATTCATATAGCGTTTCATTTTTCTCCTCCTTTATCTGAATTCCTTCTTCATGGCAGAGTATCCAATGAGCACGGTCCACACATAAGCGCAGGTCTTGGGGATCATCAGCATCCCAACCATGGGATACGTTCCGGACCACAGTACCACAGGAATATAGAAGCCAAAGCTCAGCACAATGGTAAGCCACATCCATCGGAATGCCCGGTCCCCATTCTTCCTGGCGCTGTCGAAAAACAGCACGATCACCAGAAGTCCCAGAAGGGCAAAGGGGATATTGCGGTAGATCCCCCAGGAAAGCGGCGCATCTGCGCTGAGCCATCGGTTCTGCGGCATCATGCATAAAAGGATCCGGAGTCCTGCCAGACCATACACAGCCGCCGTGAGGCCGTTCCTGCCCAAAACCCTATAACGCAGCCGCCACACATAGTAAAGCAGCACATAAAAGACCGTCATAGTCACGGAGGTGATCCACTTTCCAAGCCCCAGGGGGACAGTATAGTTTTCCAGCCCGGTGGTGCATAAAGCCAGCGCCCGGGGAACCAGATGGAACGAATCTCCCGCTCCCAGCACCACGGCCATCCAGCCGAACAAAAGGAACTGCCGGTCTCCTCTGCTGCCCCGGATCATCCGGATCCCGATAGCAATGACGGAGACCAGATAGACCACATCAAATAAAGTTTCTGCAACTGCCTGCATTCTTTTTCCTCCTCATAGTGAACGTCGTTCATTTTCTTGTCCAAAAAAGAATCCTGATCTACAGGATTCTCCATTTTCGGAAATCTTAGTAAAGGGTCCTGCGGGTGATCTCCAGCACTGCCCGTGGATCATAATCCTGACGCAGCAGCGCTGACAGCATCAGGGAAAACAGGACGTCTGCAAATTTCTCTGCTGGAAACTGCTCTGTAAAAGCGTCCGGCCGGACCCTGGGGTCCCGCTTCAGGACAAAAACGAGGCCGTCCGAAATATGCTTCCATGTCTCCTGCATCCGCTGTCTTCCCTCTGACTTCTCATTTCCCAGAAAACCCAGGGAGTGCAGGGTAAAAAAACCAGGATATTTCCTCTGGCCATATTCCATCCGCCCGTACATCCAGGAAATACAGGCCAGCGTATCCTCAAACACGCTTCCGTCCTCCGGCTCATGGAAGATCTCGCACCAGACGCTCTCCACCGTGGCGCTCATGAGCGCTTCTTTAGATTTAAAATAATTGTAGATGGAACCCACAGATACTCCGCAGGCCGCCGCAACGGAACGGATGCTGACGGCAGACCAGCCCTGTTTCTGGATCAGCTCCCGGTTTGTTTTTAAGATCTCGTCTTTTGAAGTTACAACAATATTCATCCCGCCACCTCAATATGAACATTGTTCATTATACTCTTTCCATCTCTTCTTGTCAAGAAAAGAATGCTGCAAAAACAACCCGAGAATTACTCAGAAGCTGTTTTACAGCATTCCCATAAAAACCGACCTTCCTGTTTTTTACCAGATCTCCGGCTTCACATCCTTTGGCAGGGGATCCGGATACGTCTCGCCGTCCAGCTTTTCCAGCCAGTCCTCCTTTATTCTTTCCAGAAGCTCCGGCTTCTCCAGCAGCTCTGCTCCCGTACAGGCCATGATCTTGGCCGCCGTCAGCATTCCCTTATGCGCCGCCGGGGCTTTTCCCTGGGCAACGGCCTGCCAGGAATGGAGCGCCGTTCCGGCCGCATAGCAGTTGATATCCACCTTGCCCGTGGGAACTACCCAGCTCACATCTCCCACGTCCGTGGATCCTCCTCCGCCAAAGGAAACGTGCCGTTCCAGGGCAAAGTCCAGCATGGGGCTTTCCTCCATCTGCCTCTTCTTTTCCTTGTCCCTGCCGCTGAGGATCGAGATCAGATCCTTCAGTCCCTCCTTGTCCAGCTCTGTGATCACCTCCTGGAACCGCCTCGCATAGGCCAGCTCTTCCTCCGTATATCCAATGGGAACAAAGTGACGCATGTTCTCATACATAATATCTTCCAGAGTATCGTTCTCGATCACATTGGAATAGGCGGCCACCTGTTTAATATCCACCGTGGTGCCAGTGATCAGGGCCGCTCCCCTGGCAATATCGCACATTCTTTCATAAAGCTTTTTCACCTGGGTCACCTTGGGCGCACGGATGGCATAAAGAATCTGGGCCTCCGACGGGATCACATTGGGAGCAATGCCTCCCGGGTTGGTGATGGCCCCGTGGACTCTGGCCTCGTCGATCATGTGCTCTCTCATGTAATTGACGCCGATGTCCATGATCTCCACCGCGTCCAGAGCAGAGCGCCCCAGCTCCGGCGCGCCTGCCGCGTGGGAAGAGATCCCATGAAACGTGAAAAATACACGGAAGTTGGACAGGTATTTATCTGCCATCATGGTCTTATTGGTGGTGCTTGGATGCCAGGTAATGGCGGCATCACAATCATTAAAAAAGCCGTCCCGCACCAGATACGCCTTTCCGCCGGCATTTTCCTCTGCCGGACAGCCGTAATACCGGATGGTGCCCAGAAGTCCATGGGACTCCATATAAGTTTTTAAAGCGTCCGCTGCTGCCACTGCCGCCGTTCCAAGAAGATGGTGGCCGCAGCCATGGCCGTTGGTCTTGCCAGGGACCGGACGGCGTTCTGTGCTGTCCGCCTCCTGCTCCAGGCTGGAAAGGGCGTCAAACTCGCCTAAAAATGCCAGTACCGGCTTTCCGCTGCCATACTCGGCAATAAACGCCGTCTCCTCTCCCGCCAGATCCGCCCGGATGGAAAAGCCCCTGGCCTTTAAATATTCCTGCTGGAGCCTGGAGGAATCATACTCCTGGAATCTGGGCTCCGCAAAGCCCCAGATCCGGTCGCTCATGGCCGTATAAGCCTGTTTTCTGTCCTGTACAAGCGCTCCGATCTCCGCGCGAAAATCTTTTTCCATATGATATGCCTCCTCTTACCAGATCTCCGGCTTCAGGTCCTTTGGAAGGGGATTGGGATATTCCTCCCCATTGAGCTCTTCCTTCCAGTCCTCTTTTGCCTTTTCCACCAGCTCCGGCTTTAAAAGAAGCTCTGCACCGATGTTGGCCATGACCTTGGCCGCTGCGATCATTCCCTTGTGGGCAATGGAGGATTTTCCCTGGGCTGTGGCCTGCCAGGAGTGGAGCGCTGTTCCGGCTGCATAGCAGTTGACGTACACATGGGCCGTGGGTACCTTCCAGCTCACGTCTCCCACGTCGGTGGAGCCGCCTCCGCCATACCGGCTGTTCCGGTCTACGATGAAATCCCAGAGAGGCGTTTCCAGAAGCTCCTTTTTCCGGTCGCGGCCGCCGATATCTGCGGCGATGGCCTTAAGCCCTTCCTTATCCAGCTCAGTGATCACGGACTGGAATTTCCTCGCATAATCCAGTTCCTCCTCCGTGTATCCAATGGGGATCACACGCTCCAGATTTTCCTGGATCAGATCATTGAGAGTCTCGTTATTGATCAGGTCCGAATAAGCGGCCACCTGTTTGATATCCACGGTGGTTCCAGTGATCAGAGCTGCTCCCCTGGCAATGTCGCACATGCGTTCAAACAGCTTCTGTACCTGGGTCACCTTGGGCGCGCGGATGGCATAAAGGATCTGGGCCTCCGACGGGATCACGTTGGGGGCGATGCCGCCGGAATTGGTGATGGCTCCATGGACCCTGGCCGCATCGATCATGTGCTCTCTCATATAGTTGACGCCAATGTCCATGATCTCCACCGCATCCAGGGCCGACCGGCCTAACTCCGGAGCTCCCGCCGCATGGGAGGAGATCCCGTGGAAGGTAAAGAAGGCGCGGAAATTGGCCAGGTGGAAGCCGCCCTTCATGACCTTGCTCATGGTGTAGGGATGCCAGGTGATGGCAATATCGCAGTCGTCAAAATATCCGTCCCGTACCAGATACGCCTTGCCTCCGGCATTCTCCTCTGCCGGACAGCCGTAATACCGGATGGTCCCGGCCAGCTTATGCTCCTCCATATACGTTTTTAAGGCGTCGGCCGCTGCTGCCGAGGCCGTTCCCAGAAGATGATGACCGCAGCCGTGGCCGTTTTCTTTTCCGGCGATGGGGCAGTGCTCCGTCTGGTCCGGCTCCTGCTGGAGACTGGAAAGAGCATCAAATTCTCCTAAAAATGCGATCACCGGCTTCCCGCTGCCGTATTCTGCTATGAACGCAGTTTCCTCTCCAGCCAGATCTGCCCGGACGGAAAAGCCTCTGGAGCTTAAATACTCCTGCTGGATCCTGGAGGACTCCCGCTCCTGGAATCTGGGCTCCGCAAATCCCCAGATGGCGTCGCTGATATCTGTGTACGCCTGGCTTCTCTTGTCGATGAGCCCCTCGATCTCATCCTTGAATTCTGTTCCCATGAGTTTTCTCCTTTTCTGTATTTTTAGTCGTGATGCTTCCCCGTTATGGAAGCTGCCGCGATCCTCCACACCGTCACCGCTTCCACCGCCTGGTCAGAAAATGAATTCTCTGAAAACGGCAGTGCTTTCTGGTCCTCTCTGCCGTCTCCCGCAGCCAGTGCCTCGCACTCTGCCGCATGGTTCATGATCACCGCCAGGCCTTTTCTTTTCTCCTCTGCCGGAACGAGCTCTGCCGTCCCAGTCCCGCAGACGCTGTCAAACCCGGCTGTGGACCTGCATGCCTCCTCAAAATTCAACGAGACCTGACTTCCTCCCACGATGGTGAACGAAACATGGGGATCCGCTTTGAGCCGGTCCAGCTTGGTCCCCACAGCCGCTCCATGGAAATACAGTGTCAGCCGCCCGTTTTCCAGGGCCGCCCCATAATTCATTGGAATTAAATACGGACATGGCGTATCCTGGAACGCCACGCAGCAGACACTCTGCCTTCTGACGATCTCCATGATCCTGTCCATGTCCGTAATTTCTCTGTCGCTTCTTCTCATGCTGCCCTCCCTGTTTTCTTTCTTCCATTTAGAACAACAGTTATCTGACAGCAATCATATCATATTTTCTGATTTCTCACAAGACGGAAGATCCCGTCCTGGCTATATCTGCCCCTTTTTCATCTCCTCACAGCAGTGGCATGCCACCAGATGGCCCGGCTCCATTTCCAGCAGCTCCGGCCGCTCCTTCCGGCAGCGTTCACTGGCAAACCGGCAGCGGTTGATGAACCGGCAGCCCTCCGGCGGGTCCACCGGGCTGGGGAGCTCTCCCTCCAGACGGATCCTCTGCTTCTTTTCCTCCACCTCCGGATCCGGGATGGGGATCGCGGAAAGCAGCGCCTGGGTATATGGGTGCATGGGATTGGCGTATAAGGCCGACGCCTGGGTGATCTCCACGATATTTCCCAGATACATCACAGCCACCCGGTCTGAGATGTGCTTGACCATGGCCAGATCATGGGCAATAAACAGATACGTCAGTCCTTTCTCCTTCTGGAGACGGATCAGAAGATTGACGATCTGTGCCTGGATGGACACGTCCAGAGCGGAGATCGGCTCGTCGCAGACGATGAACTCCGGCTCCACTGCCAGGGCCCTGGCGATCCCGATCCTCTGGCGCTGGCCGCCGGAAAATTCATGGACGTACCTGGTGGCGTGCTCTGCATTGAGTCCCACGGTCTCCAAAAGCTCCTTCACCCAGGCCTGCTCCTCTTCCCGGCTCTTGCACATATGATGGGCCTTCAGCCCCTCGGCAATGATGTCTCCCACCTTCATCTTGGGGTCAAGGGAGGAATAGGGGTCCTGGAAAATGATCTGGGCCTCCTTCGTAAACTCCTTCCGTTCCTTTCCCCGGAGGCTGTGGACATCCTTTCCCTTATAAAGGACATGTCCGTCGGTCCTGCCCAGAATGCCGATGCAGGTACGGCCGCAGGTGGTCTTTCCGCAGCCCGACTCGCCGACGATCCCCAAAGTCTCTCCCCTGCGGATAAAAAACGAAACATCGTCAACAGCCTTCAAGGTCCCCCTGCCTGTCTTAAAATATTTTTTCAGATGACTGACTTCCAGGATCTTTTCTTTTTCTTCCATGGTTCCCCTCCTTTACTCTTCGTTTCCCTGCGCTGCCATGGGATGGTACAGCCAGCACTGGGCCGTATGGCCGTCCTCAAACTCAAACATCGGAGGCTCTGACTTCTGACAGATCCGCATGCACTGGGAACACCTGGTGCTGAATGCACAGCCCGCCGGAGGATCGATCATGTTGGGCGGAGTCCCCTCAATGGATTCCAGGGACTGCTCCTCCTCGGTGTCCAGTCTTGGCACAGCCCGTAAGAGCGCCTTTGTATACGGGTGCCTGGGCCGGTAAAAGATATCCTGGCTGCTGCCGGTCTCCACCACCTTGCCTGCATACATGACGATGATCTTTTTTGCGATATTGGCCACGATCCCCAGGTCATGGGTGATCATGATCACCGCCATGCCGAATTCCTTCTGGATATCCTTTAAAAGATCGATGATATCCGCCTGGATCGTCACATCCAGGGCCGTGGTGGGCTCGTCTGCGATCAGAAGCCTGGGCTGACAGGCCAGGGCGATGGCGATCATGATCCTCTGGCGCTGGCCGCCGGAAAATTCATGGGGATACTGCTTCATCCGCTTTTCCGGGTTGGGGATCCCCACCAGCTTTAAAAGGCGTCCCGCCTCCTCCCATGCCTCTGCCCTGGACATGCTGGTATGGATCAGCAGCTTTTCTGCCACCTGGTTTCCGATGGTCATGGTGGGGTTTAAGGCTGCCAGTGCATCCTGGAAAATGATGGCGCAGTCCTTTCCCCTGTATTCCTGCCACTGCTCCGGCGTCTGGGAAAGGATATCCCTTCCCTCAAACAGGATCTGGCTTCCCTCCTTGATCTCTCCGGGAGGCGTCTGGATCAGACCCATGATGGTCTTGGCTGTAACGGATTTTCCGCAGCCGGATTCTCCCACAATGGCCACAGACTGGCCGGCATCGATGGAAAAGGAAACACCCCGTACCGACTGTACCTCTCCGGCATAGCTGTGGTAGGAAACCCTCAGATTCTTTACTTCCAGAAATTTCTCCATTTCTACCTCCTATTTATGAAGCCGGGGATCCAGCGCATACTGGAGTGCGTCTCCCAGGATATTAAAACAAAGTACCGTCAGCAGAATGAACATTCCGGGGATCAGGGCCAGCAGGGGATCGTAAAGGATGTACTGCTGGGCATTCTGGAGCATGCTTCCCCAGGACGCCTTGGGAAGGGCCACTCCGTATCCCAGATAGCTTAAGGCCGACTCGTCCAGGATCGCTCCTGCAATGCTTAAGGACGCCGCCACAATGATCTGGGTCGTCATGTTCGGGATAATATGCTTTAAAATGATCTTCACATGGCTGACGCCCAGGGTTTTCGCCGCAATGACAAAATCCCTCTCCTTTAAGGTCAGCGTCTGGGCGCGGACGATCCTGGCCACGCCGGTCCAGGAGAACAGGGCCAGCATCAGCACCAGCGTCACCATGTTATTGGGGACAAAGGAGAAAATGACAATGATCATCAGAAGGCTGGGCACCGACTGGAACATATCCACGATCCGCATCAGGATTATATCGATTTTTCCACCGGCATATCCGCTGACCGCGCCCACGCAGGTCCCGGCAGTCACCGAGACCACCATAGTAGCAAAGCCCACCAGGAGAGACACACGGCTTCCGTATAAGGCGCGGGTAAAGGAATCCCGTCCCAGCTCGTCGGTTCCAAACCAGTGTTCCCTGCTGGGACCGGCCATTTTATTCATAACGTCCATGTAGTCCGGGTCAACGGAAGAAAGAGGAGCCATGAGCGCCCCAGTGATGATCACGCAGAGGATCACCAGGCAGACCGCCGCGATCTTGTTTTCTCCCAGGGCCTTTTTCACATGATGGAAGAAGCCTCTGTCATAGCTCACGGAAATTTCCTTATTTTCCCGTTCGATCTTTGAAAAATCCTCCGCCTTCAGGGCGGCCTGATTGAGTGGTGTCAGTAATTTCGCCATACCTTACTCCTTTCCCTGTTTGATCCTGGGATCTGCAAAGCCGTACAGGATATCTGCCAGGAAGTTTCCCAGCAGCAGCATGGTGCAGGAAAACATGGTGATGCCCATGATCATCGGATAGTCACGGTTGTTGATGGCAGACATTCCCAGAGTACCAAGTCCCGGCCATGCAAATACAGATTCAATGATAAAGGAACCGGTCACCAGGGTCCCCAGACGGGAGCCCACCGAGGTGATAACGGGAAGCATGCAGTTTTTCAGCACATGGCCGTACATGATCCTCTTTTTTCCCGCTCCCTTGGATACGGCTGTCAGGACGTATTCCTCTTCTAACTGGACGATTGTATTGGAACGGATATAGCGGACAAACACCGCCATATTATTGAGGCTCAGCACCAGCGCCGGCATGATCCCGTGCTGGATCACATCCCAGGCAGAATTCACACCGATGGTCCGCATACCGGAGCCCGGCAGGAGCTTAAAGGTCATGGAGAAAACAATGATCATCATGATCCCCAGCCAGAAGGCCGGCACCGATATGCCCAGATACGTCAGCCCGCTTATGATATTATCCGCCAGTTTATTTTTATGGGTCCCGGCGATCAGGCCCAATGGAATGGCGAGGACCAGGGAGAGGACCAGGGAAGCGCCCATGAGCCCGGCGGTGCAGGGCAGCTTTTCCAGGATCTGGTCCAGTACGGGCCGTTTATTATTAATGGAGATCCCCAGGTTTCCCCTGGCGGCCTTTCCGGCCCAGCTCATGTACTGCTCCACCACATTTCCGTTGAGGCCCAGGGACTCTCTCATCCGGTCCAGCTCTTCATCCGTCATCTTATGACCGGTGGCGCCCGGCGTCATATAGATGTAAAGGGGATCGCCCGGCGCAAAGTAAACGATGGAGAAAGAAAATATGGAGACCAGGATCCATACAAAGATCATTTGCGCAAAACGTCTTAAAACGAACTTCTTCACGATGTACTCCTTTCGTAGGGTCTGCGGTAAAAAATGCCGCCCTCAGATAGTGTGAAGGCGGCATAACGTTTTGACCCGGAAATTATTCCATTGTTAATTTCGTGTAATCCTCAAATACGGGAGTTCTCTTGATGGTGTCAGCTCCCTTGATATTGGAGGTCGTAACGAACACATAGTTGGGGTAAGCGATGGGATAGCAGGTCAGTTCATCCCTTGTCTGGATCTGGATCTGCTTATAGATGGCAGCCCGCTCCTCCGGTGTATAAACGGTACGCGCGTCTTTCCATAACTGGGATACCTCGTCGCTGACAGCCAGGTTTACGCCCCATGTGCCGTCATACATACCAGCAACCACCTGGTCCGGGTCGCCCACAGCGCCATAGCCGTTCAGATAGAACTCATAATCGCCATCGGTTCCGAATACCTTCTCAAAGAATCCGGCAGATTCCAGCGGGATCACTTCCAGATTGATCCCCACGTTCTTTAACTGCTGCTGGATGATCTGTGCGGACTCCTTCATGTAAACACGCTCGGAGTTGAAGTACAGAGTCAGAGTCTTGCTGTCCAGGCCAGTCTCCTTCACCAGCTGCTTTGCCTTTTCCACATCCTGGGTATAGCCCTCTACGGAAGGATCATAGAAGGTGTTTACATTACTGAAGATGGAATTGGCGGACTCTGCCATTCCGTCGCCATATGCGCCTGCAATGATCTCATCGCGGTTTAAAGCTGCAAACACTGCCTCCACTACCTTGGGATCCTGAACCGTTTCACAGAATTTGTTTACGGCCAGATAGTTTACGCGGCCCTCCGGATACTTCACAACTGTAAAGTTGGGATCTGCCTCGTACTTAGCCACTGCCGGTGCGTTTGCCAGCTCCATGAAGTTTACTTCCCCGTTCATCAGAGCCACTTCCTGGGCAGAAAGGTCGGAGATGATGCGGAAGGTCACTTTATCGATGGACGGAGCGCCCATGTAGTAATCTTCATACTTCTCAAGAAGCAGATACTCATCCTGCTTGAACTCAGTCACCTTATATGGACCGGAGCCGATCCCCTTCATATTTGCTTCCCCTGCGGATACTACGCTGGGGTTGCCCTCAAATACGTGCTCCGGGATCAGGGTCAGACCGCCCAGAAGGTCTGCGTAAGATGCAGATGCCATGGGAAGTGTAACCTTGACTGTCAGATCGTCCACCTTCTCATACTTTACCGGCTGGTCGTTGAGGATCACGATATTGGTCCCGCCTGCACCGTTGTTGGTATCGGAGCATACGTCCATGGTAAAGATCATATCGTCGGCTGTGATGGCCTCGCCGTCATGCCACTTCAGATCCTCTTTTAATTTTACAGTGATCTGCATTCCGTCTTCAGAAACCTCATAGGAATCTGCCAGATAGTATCTGGTCTCATTTACGTCAATGACATAAAGCGGATCGTAGATCGGATTCAGCATTGCCGCTTCCTTATATCCCTCCAGAAGAGGATTCAGATTTGCTACACAGCTGGCGCTGGGCATAACCAGGTTCTTTTCTCCGCCTGCCTCTGTCTGAGCTGCGGCTGTGGTTTCTGCTTCTGTCTTGGCAGCCTCTGTCACTGCAGCAGTGGTGTTCCCCTCTGCCGGTGCAGCCGCCGTTTCCTTTTTGTCTCCGCCGCATCCTGTCAGTACCGCCATGGCAGCCACTGTACATAAGAGCGCGCTTAATGTTTTCTTTCTCACTTATATTCCTCCTGGGTGATTCCATATTTTCCTTCCGGGAGTGCCCGGAAAACCGAACTGATTATACATGGATAAAATGATATAGTCAAATTCATTTTTTCTATGGATTCTTTTGAAATTATTGCAAAAATATATATAGTTTTGCTGCGGGCTATTCCAGCCTGCTGGACGCGAATGCAGCAGCCAGGCGGATGCATGCGTCCACATCCCGAAGATCCGCCATCTCCACCGGAGAATGGATCCCCCGGCACGGGATCGAGATTCCTCCCGCCAGCACTCCGTCATGGGAAATATGCATGGGGCCTGCATCTGTTCCGCCAGCGGACATGAGATCCGGCTGGGCCGGGATCCCATGCCCGGCAGCCAGCTCCTTAAGCCGCTCCACCACAGCTCCATGGCACATCAGGGAGCCGTCCATCACCTTGATCCCAGCGCCCTTTCCCAGCGCTGCGGAAACCGTATGCCTGCTTCCGGGAACATCGTCCGTACATGTAACGTCCACCGCGATCCCGTAATCCGGGACGATCCCATGGGCCGCCGTATGGGCGCCGCACAGTCCCACTTCCTCCTGGACCGTAAAAACAAAGTACAGATCATTGGGGCTGTCCGCTGCCAGCTCCATGGTCTTTAAAAGGATCACGCACCCCAGACGGTCATCCAGATAGGGAGAAAACAGTGTGGTGCCTGTCTGTACCGGCTGCCCCATATAAACGGCAGCATCTCCCACAGACACCTTTTTCTCCGCCTCTTCCCGGCTCTCCGCGCCGATATCCACATAAAGATCCTCCATGGACAGCTTCCCAAGATCCGTCCCGCTGGAGGCGATGGTGCCGATGGTCCCGTTTTCAAACCGGACCAGGGAGTGAAGGATCTTTTCCGGCCGGACGCCCCCGATCTTTGCGACCCGGAGAAAGCCAGCGCTTTCGATATGGGTCACGATCAGGCCGATGGAGTCCAGATGGGCCGCAAACATTACCTTAGGTCCCTCTCCCTTTTTATGGCAGATCAGATTTCCCAGGCGGTCTGTCCAGATCTCATCTGCATAGGGCTCCGCCATTCTGCGGATCTCCTCCGCCACTGCGGCCTCCCGGCCGGATATCCCGTATACAGCCGTCAGCCTCTGAACCATGGTCATCATATCCATTTTTCTCTTCCTCCTGCTACTTTTCAATGGAAAGCTTGCTGAAATCCTCAAAGATCGGAGCTGTCCGGATGGTATCGGCGCCCTTTACGTAGCTGCGTACTGCAAACACGTAGTTGGGGAATGCCAGCGGATAGATGGACCGGTCTTCGTAAACCTGCTTCTGCAGTTCTTTATAGATCTCCGCTCTTTCTTCCATATTGGATGTGCCGCGCCCGTCTTTCCATAACTGGGCTGCTCTCTCGCTGCTGTACAGGTTCTGGGTCCAGGTGCCGTCAAACATGCCTGCCACCACATTGTCCGGATCCCCTGCGGCTGCGTAGCCCATCATGTACATATCAAAATCTGTATCATCGCTGAAAATCTTTTCCATATAGCCGGAGGATTCCAGCGGTGTGATCTCCAGGTTCAGGCCGACCTCCTTAAGCTGCTGCTGGATCACCAGGGCCATATTTTTCAGTCCCTCGTTCGTATTGGTCACCAGCGTTAAGGTCGTTCCCTCCGCCTGCAGCTCCTTTACGATCTCCTTTGCCTTCTCCACATCCTGCTCATAGTACGGATTGCCGGCATTATAGAAAAGGTTCACATTGCTGAGCGGGGAATTGCCCGGCTCTGCGATCCCTTTTCCATATGCGCCCTCGATGATAGCCTTCTGGTCCATGGCCAGGAAAACGGCTTCCACCAGCCGTCTGTCCTCAAATTTGGGACTGAAGGCATTGATCGCCAGGTTGTTGACACGGCCTTCCGGATATTTGATCACTGTAACCGTATCATCGGCCTCATATTTTTGCAGTGCATCGTAAGTGGAGATCTCCAGGAAATCCACCTCTCCGTTGACAAAGGCCACCTCCTGGGCGTTCTCATCCGGAACGATCTTAAAGATCACATGATCGATGGACGGCTCTCCACCGTAATAATTTTCATATTTATCCAGCTTTAAATACTCGTCCTGCCTGAATTCGGCCACTTTGTACGGGCCGGATCCGATCCCTTTTAAATTCTCCTCAGCGCCCACGATATGGGTATCCCCATTAAATACATGCTTTGGCATCAGTGTAAAATGTCCGAGAGCCTCTGCATAGGAGGCGGAAGCCTGGGGCAGCGTCAGCTTCACAGTCAGATCGTCTACCTTTTCATAGCTCACCGGCTGGTCATTGACAAAGGCAACATTGGCAAATCCTGCGCCGTTGTTGGTATCCAGATTGCACTCCAGAGTAAAGATAAAGTCATCGGCCGTGATCGGCTGTCCATCGTGCCAGGTAAGACCATCCTTCAGCTTGACCGTTACATTTAAGCCGTCTTCAGATACCTCGTAGGACTCTGCCAGGTAATATCTGGTTTCATCCACATCCATATAAAACAGCTCGTCGTAAATGGGTCCCATCATGATCCAGCCAGCCTCTGTGATCTCAAACTGGCGGTTCAGGGTCGTAACACAGGAAGACATGGGAATGGTCAGAGTCGTTTCCTCCTGCTCCTTGTCAGCAGCTTCTGTGGCAGCCGTTTCTGCCTCTGCCTTTACCGCCTCTGTTTCCTTTGCTGTCTCCGCTTCCGTCTGCGCCGGAGCGGGAGCTTCCGCCTTCTGGCATCCGGAGACTGCCAAAAGCGCAGCTGCCGTAAACATTCCCAGCAGTGCATTTTTCAGTTTCATTGTCATTTCCTCCCCAAAGTCGTCGTATTCTGCGCATCGCCTTTTCCCCTGGTCCTGGCCGCCTTCGCTGCCTTAGGGATCCAGAGTTTCCAGCACAAATGCGTCCTCATTATATCATCTAGCCGGCTGAATGAGAAATTGTTTTTCTCTATATGGATTTCACCATTATATTCTTTTATTCGATTCTATTTTCTATTTTTATACAGGAAATTCAATAAATTCTCTTTTTTCTGGACTTACGAAACAAAAAAAGAGAGTCTGCATTATACAAACTCTCTTCTATGCCGGTGACCGGACTTGAACCGGTACGGGGTTGCCCCCGAGGGATTTTAAGTCCCTTGCGTCTGCCTATTCCGCCACACCGGCAAACGCGATAACCGTCATTCAGTTATCAATGGGGCCTATAGGGCTCGAACCTATGACCCTCTGCTTGTAAGGCAGATGCTCTCCCAGCTGAGCTAAGATCCCAGATATGAAATTAATAATCCTTATTTCTAAGGAAACGACCCGGATGGGATTCGAACCCACGACCTCCGCCGTGACAGGGCGGCGCTCTAA
>NZ_JAXXBR010000052.1:0-14132 GCF_037242085.1 Alitiscatomonas sp.
CTTTACAACACGGCGGATGCCATGATCGTGGGAAAATTCG
The DNA here is from genome assembly GCF_037242085.1 of Alitiscatomonas sp. Lineage (NCBI taxonomy): Bacteria > Bacillati > Bacillota > Clostridia > Lachnospirales > Lachnospiraceae > Alitiscatomonas > Alitiscatomonas sp. Next base: position 41 of record NZ_JAXXBR010000052.1, read on the forward strand.
TTGGAAAGGAAGCTCTGTCTGCCGTAGGCGGAACCACAGGAAACCTGATCAACCTTCTGGTGGGCTTTTTCGTGGGCCTGTCCTCCGGTGCGGCCGTGATCGTTTCCCAGCATTACGGAGCGCGCCAGGATGACCAGGTACGGACCTCGGTCCATACCTCCTTCTGTCTGGCCCTGGCCGGCGGCGTGTTTCTGATGATCGTGGGCGAGGCCTGCGCCAGAGTGGCTGTAAAGGCCATGGGCGCTCCAGAAGAGATCATGGACTATTCTGTTACATATATGCGGATCTACTTCCTGGGAGTGATCCCCAACCTGGTCTACAATATGGGCGCGGCTATTTTAAGGGCCGTGGGAGACTCCAAGCGTCCGCTGTATTATCTGATCGTCTGTTGTTTTGTGAACATCGGACTGGACCTGCTGTTCGTTGTGGTACTGAAAATGGAGGTGGCGGGAGCCGCTCTGGCGACGATCCTGTCCCAGCTCCTTTCCGCCGCCCTGGTGATGTGGACGCTGATGCGCACGAAGGAATCCTTCCGGTTTGAACTGAAGCATCTGAAGGTGGATAAGCCCATGCTGAGAAAGATCATCCAGATCGGCTTTCCGGCAGGACTCCAGTCGGTGCTCTACTCCATTTCCAACGTGGTGATCCAGGCCAACATCAACAGCTTCGGCACCAACGTCATTGCGGCCTGGGCCGTTTACGGCAAGGTGGACGGACTGTTCTGGATGATCATGGACGCCATGGGCATCGCCATCACCACCTTTGCAGGCCAGAACTTTGGAGCGCGCAAATATGAGCGGATGCAGAAGGGCCATTACGTGGGTCTGGGGATCACCACGATCCTGACGGCCATCCTGGCCGCAGGCGTCATGCTCTTTGGAAGCATCCTGGGCTCGCTCTTTACCAGCGATCCGGACGTGCTGGCGGAAAGTATGACCATCATCCGGTTCGTAACGCCGTTCTGGTTCAGCTATATCTGTGTAAACGTATTTTCCAGTACCCTCCGGGGCATCGGCGACACGTTTATCCCCATGCTGCTGATCTGCTTCGGCACCTGCGGCTTAAGAGTCCTCTGGATCTTTACCGCAGGAGTGATGTATCCGGGCCTTTATACCAGCCTGGCCAGCTATCCCTTAAGCTGGACTGTCACATCCGTTGCGTTTATCATTTATTACTATAAATTCAGTGATATGCGCCGGATCAACAAGCTCATAAAGAAAGAGAAGAAAGAACGGCAGTAATGGAGCATATGGAAGTACAATTTGATCTTGTGGAAAAAAACGGAGGCGCCTGCGTGACAAAGATTTTGTCGCCGGGCGCCGCCTGTGTTATACCGGAAACCCTTTCCGGGCTTCCGGTGATAGAGCTGGGAGAGAAAGCCTTTGCCCAGACCGGGGTGGAGGAGGTGTTCCTTCCAAGGACTTTGAGGCGGTTGGGGCGGTACTGCTTTTATGGCTGCGAGAGGCTTTCCCATATCCATTTTTATGGAGGTCCCCTGGAGACGGGAGGCGGCTTTTTAACGGCCTGCGGCTGTCTGCGGGAGCTGACGGTCCACATGGATCCGTCGGAGCGGTCGGCGCTCAGGGATTTTGTGACCGAGGCCAGCGGACGGCTTCTGGTCCATTACCTGCTGCCAGGACCGGACGGGGAGGAGCATGAGGCGGCCAGGCTGCTGTTCCCGGTCTATTACGACGAGGCAGTGGAGAACACGCCGGCCCGGATCACCGTGTCCAACATCCACGGCGCCGGGCAGAAATACAGATACTGCTTTGAGGATAAAAGGGTCCGGTTTGATAAGTATGACCGGCTGTTCGTTTATGAGACGGCGGAGGAATCCGTAACAGCAGCGGCCGAGATCGCCGTGTCCCGGCTCATGTATCCCCATGGCCTTTGGGCGGAGGCACGGAGCGCCTACGGGGACTTTCTAAAGGAGCACCGGATGGAGGTTTTTCTGGACAGCCTGGGGAAAATGGAAGTCTTTAAGTGGCTGATGGCCTATGGAACCGACGGAGAGACGGGATCTCTGGCAGACGGACTGACCAGGGAGGAGACGGAGACCCTGCTCCTGGAGGCCTCCCGGAGGAAAATGGGAGAGATTTCCGGAATGCTTATGGAGTTTAAATATCATAAATTTCCAGAAAAAAAGAAGAAATTTGAATTTTAGTTCAGCAGAAAGGGGAGAATGCAGTGGAGCCATATGAACAGAAGACGCCGGGGGACCGGGGAAACGGCATCATGCGGACGGAGGCCGGAGCGCCTTCGCCCATCTGGCTGGAGCAGGCGGCGGCAGAGGAGCTGGCAGGAGTCTGCACGGAGATCCTTGGAAATGCCAGGAACGAGCTGTATCTTTCCATGCGCTTTCTGGACGTGGCCTTAAGCTCTCTGTACTTTGCCCCGGATCCATCGGTCCGGGGACTGGGGACTGACGGCACCACCCTGTTTTTCCAGATGGAGTCCCTGGCGACCATGTATAAAAAGAACAGGATCCTGGTGAACCGGACCTACCTCCACGGAGTGCTCCACTGTCTGTTCTGCCATTTGTGGAACCGGAAAAAGCGGGACAGGGAGTATTGGAATCTGGCCTGTGACATTGCGGCAGAGTCGGTGATCGACAGCCTTCTGCGGCCCTGTGTCCGTATTCCTCCTTCTGCTGTCAAACGGGAGTTTTATATGCGGCTGGAGAGCCGGTGCCGGGTTCTCAATGCGGAGAGCGTGTACCGGGCGCTCCGGGACATGGACCTTTCCGGGCGGGAGCTCCAGCGGCTGACGGCGGAATTTTATGCCGACGACCATCGGTTCTGGGAGCAGGAGCAGAAGCCTCCGCATCCCAATATGGCCAGAAACCGGAAAGAGGACTGGGATCAGAAGCGGGAAAAGATGCAGGTGGAGATGGAGGCGTTTTCTGAGGAAATGTCGGAGGATGAAAAGGACCTGCACAGCCAGCTGGCGGTGGAAAACCGGGAGCGGTACGATTACAGGAAATTCCTGCGGAAGTTTGCGGTCCTTAAGGAAACCGTCCAGGTGGATCCGGATTCCTTTGACTATGTATTTTATCATTACGGCATGGAGCTTTACGGCAATATGCCCCTGATCGAGCCTCTGGAGACGAAGGAACTCCGGAGGGTGGAGGATTTCGTCATTGTCATCGACACCTCCATGTCCTGCTCCGGGGAACTGGTGCGGCAGTTTTTAGAGGAAACGTATTCAGTGCTGACCCAGTCGGAGACGTATTTTAAAAAAGTGAACATCCACATCATCCAGTGCGACGACCGGGTGCGGGAGGACGTGGCCATCACCAGCGCGGAAACTCTGAAATCCTATATGGAACGGCTCACCATAAACGGCTGCGGCGGCACTGATTTCCGCCCGGCTTTCCAATACGTGGATGAGCTGGTGGGAAAGCAGCGGTTTTCCAGGCTTAAGGGACTTTTATATTTCACCGACGGACGGGGGATCTATCCGGTGAAGCGGCCGGTCTATGATACGGCTTTTGTGTTCATGGAACAGGATTTCCTGGATGTGGATGTGCCTCCCTGGGCCATGAAGATCATCCTGTCCCCGGAGGACCTGGATCGGGATGTGGAGGAGAAAGGATAAAGCATGAATATCAAACGGGCGAAGGAAGAATTAAAAAATACCATCCGGGCATATCTTGCAAAAAACAGCTACGGGGAGTATGAGATCCCGGTCATGGGTCAGAGACCGGTTCTTTTAATGGGACCGCCAGGGATCGGGAAGACCCAGATCATGGAGCAGGTGGCCAGGGCGTGCGGCATTGGCCTGGTGGCGTACACCATCACCCACCACACAAGGCAGAGCGCCATCGGCCTTCCCTTTATCTCAGAGCAGACCTATGGGGAAAAGGCGGTCTCAGTGACCCAGTACACCATGAGCGAGATCGTGGCGGCTGTTTATAATAAGATGGAGGAGACCGGACTTAAAGAGGGGATCCTGTTCATCGACGAGATCAACTGCGTGTCGGAGACACTGGCTCCGGCCATGCTGCAGTTTTTACAGTATAAGACCTTTGGGAACCATAAGATCCCCGACGGCTGGATCATCGCGGCGGCGGGAAATCCGCCGGAATTCAATAAATCCGTCCGGGAGTTTGATATTGCGACCCTGGACCGGGTGAAGCAGATCTTTGTGGAGCCGGATTTCGCCGTATGGAAGGAGTATGCGGTGCGGATGGAGGTCCATCCGGCGATCCTGTCCTACCTTACGGCCAGGCCCCAGAATTTCTGCCAGGTGGAGACTACGGTGGATGGTCCGGTCTTTGCGACCCCCAGAGGCTGGGAGGATCTGTCCAGATTTCTGACGGTTTATGAAAAGCTGGGAATCTCCTGTGACCGGGAGGTGGTTTCCCAGTATATCCCCCACGGGAGGATCGCCAGGGATTTTGCCAGTTATCTGGAGCTTTACTATAAATACCAGGCTCATTATCAGATCGATGAGGCCCTGTCCGGCCATAGGAGCGAAGCCCTTCTGGAGCAGGCGGCCAGAGCTCCCTTTGATGAGAAGCTTTCGGTCATCAGCCTGGTGCTGGCAAAGCTCAATGTGGAGTTCCGAAAGACTGGGAAAATGGAGGATAGCCTGGAGCTGCTGTTTGAGAAGCTGAAGGCGGTTAAGGAGCGGTTGGCAGAGGATGGAGACAGGACTCCTGTGCAAAGGCTTACAGCTTTTATCGGAGAGGTCCGGGAGGAATATGAAGGAAAGAAACAGGCAGGGCTTCTCACAAGGGCCCAGATCCACCAGTATGAGGACGTCTGCGGCACCATGGACCAGTATCTTCTGGCGGCAGGAGAGGCGGAAGCCCAGGATGGAGAGGCGCTGTTTGGGATGCTGGCGTCCAGGTTCGGAGAGGAACGGGAGCAGTATGAGGATCAGTGCAGGGCCGCTCTTCAGATGGTGGAATATGCTTTCGATTTTATGGAGGGCGCCTTTGGGGACAGCCAGGAAATGGTCATTTTCATCACAGAGCTGAACACCAGCTATGATGCGGTCCGGTTCCTGGAGGAGAATCCGTGTGAACGGTATTACCAGTATAACAGGAAGCTGCTTTTCGAGGACCGGGAGGCGGATATTAAAAGAAAGCTGGAACGGCTTTTATAAAGAACTGAAAACCAAAAGAAAATGGAGGAGAGCAATATGCAGTATGAAGGAACCTTATACAGACCCCCCAGCGAGGCCAGAAGCCTCATTATCCAGGTCACCATCGGGTGCGCCCATAACCGGTGTACCTTCTGCAACATGTACCGGGAGAAGAAGTTCCGGGTACGGGAAAAAGAGGAGATCATGCGGGATCTGGACGAGTGCCGGGCGTACTACGGGCCTATGGTGCGGCGGGTGTTCTTCGCCGATGGCGACGCCCTGGTGGTGAAGACGGAGCTGCTGTTGGAGCTTCTGGATTACGTCCATAAAAATTTCCCGGCGGTGGAGCGGATCGCCGCCTACGGAACGGCCAAGGACGTGTTAAAAAAATCGGAGGAAGATCTGAAGGCCCTGGCAGCAGCGGGACTGGAGCTGATTTATCTGGGAGCTGAATCCGGCGACGACCGGGTGCTGGAGCATATCAAAAAGGATGTGAAGGCGGCGGACATCATTGCAGCAGGACAGAAATTAAAGCGGTGCGGCTTACAGACATCGGTGACGCTGATCTCCGGCCTGGGCGGCCGGAAGGGGATCCGGGACCATGCCATAAAGTCTGCGGAGCTGATCACAGGAATGAACCCGGAATATGCCTCCTTTTTAACGCTCCGTCTTTACGAGGGGACGGAGATGAACGAGGAGGTGAAGCGCGGCGACATGGAGCTGATCACGCCAGATGAGATCGTGGAGGAAATGGAGCTGTTCTTAAAGCATGTGGATTCTCCAGGAACCGTATTCCGTACCAACCACGCCTCCAACTATGTGGTGCTGGCGGGAAATCTCAACGAGGATATCCCGCGGATGTTAGGAGAGCTGGAGGAGGCAAAGGAAGAGCAGAGATACCGTCTGGAGGAGTGGCGGAGACATATCTAAAAGACAGGGGAGCTGCTGGAAAAGGGAGGCGGACGCCTGGAAACCCTTTTGCAGCAGCCCCGGGCCGTTACAGACTTAAAACGGCGGTCTGGGCCGGCGTGTCTTTTTCAAGGACCATGGAAGCAGAGGCGTATGTGACCACGTCCCGGCACAGCTTCGTATAATCCTCCAGACGGCCGATGACATCATAGCCGAAGGTCTCGGAGCGGTAGTGCATGGGGATCACGATCCTGGGCTTTACCGCTTCCACCAGGGTTCTGGCCTGGGCCGCATCGATGGTATAATATCCGCCTACGGGGATCATAACGGCGTCCAGATCCTTTAAAAGCTCCATCTGGCCGGGCTCCAGAGTACACCCCAGGTCGCCCAGATGGGCGATCCGGAGACCGTCTGCCTCCAGGATATGGATCCGGTTTTCCCCGCGGAGTGAGCCGTTTTGATCGTCGTGGAAGGTCTGGATCACCGTGACTGTAAAGGGAGAGCCCTGTTTTCTGGCGGAAAGGTCCACCGCGTCCGTATAGCCGTGGTCACTGTGGCCATGGCTGCACAGCACCTGGCTGGCGGAAAGAGAAAGGGGAGGAAGTCCCGGGACGGAATCCGGGGCGTAGGGATCAAGGACAATGGAATAGCCGTCTGCTGAGACGGAAAAACAGGAATGTCCGTGCCATGTGATGGTAATGCTCATAAGATCGCTCCTTTCAGATTGGATACCTTGATTTTACCACACCATGGACAGAGAGGAAAGAAAAAGAGAAATGAAACGAAATCGTAAAGGCCTGCTGCTTGCCGCCGCCCTGTTTTTTGCCGCAATGGCCGCCGTTTCCGGGTATCAGCTTTATAAGATCTCAAAAGAGTATAAGGCCGGGGACGAGGATCTGCGGCAGATGTATGCGGCCATGGAAAGCGCCGGGGAGCGGGCAAAGGAGAAGACGCCGGAAATGTCCGTGGGAGACGGACAGGACGAAAGCCGGGAAGAAGGAGAGACAGCAGAGGCCGGGGAAGACAAAGAGGCGTCTGATGTCCGGAAGAAAGAAGAGGAAGCCAGGCTTTTGCAGTACCGGGAGCTTAAAAAGGCCAACAGCGACGTGACGGGCTGGATCCGCGTGGACGGGACCGTCATCGACTATCCGGTGATGCAGACCCCGGAGACCCCGGATTTTTACCTGAAACGGGGGTTCGATAAAAAATATTCCGCTTATGGGATGATCTATATGGACGAGGACTGCGATCTGGATGCAGGATGTCCGAACTTTGTGCTCTACGGCCACCACATGAAAAACGGCTCCATGTTCGCGGCCCTGGAAAAATATACGTCAGAGGAATTTTACAGGGAGCACCCGGAGATCCTCTTTGATAGCCTGGAAGAGACCGGCAGGTATCAGGTGGCGGCGGTGTTTAAGATGCCAGGGGCCCAGATCACCGAAGCGTTTGCCGGAACGCTCCTGGCGGCCACGGAGGAGGACTACAACGCGTTCATCGCCTATGCAAAGGAGCACAGTCTGTATGATACGGGGGTCACGCCCCAGTGGCCGGAGCAGCTTCTCACCCTGGGGACCTGCGAATACACCTATGAGGACGGGAGGTTGTTTGTGGTGGGGAGAGCGGTTCCAGCTTTGAAATAAGGTTATCTGGAGCGCTTTCTCATGCACTTGTTTTAGGAACCGCTGTGGGGAGCATTATATCTATATAACATAAAATTCAGTTTTTCCTAGTTTTATATTTAGAATCGGTAAAAAAATATCTAATATAGAATATAAAACTTGATATTATGATTTTTTATGCGTATACTATAAGAGGAAGGAGGTGTAGGATCATGTTATGCCAGTTTACATTTCAAAATTTTAAGTCCTATAAAAATGAAACCACTTTAGATTTTCAAGCCGCTGTGCTTCCCGAATTTAAAGATACACTGATTACCGATGCACATGCCTCTGATCTTCTCCCTGTTAATGTCATCTACGGTCCCAATGGCGGCGGGAAGTCAAACCTATTACAGGCTCTTGCCTGTGTCATATCTACTGTTGTAGAGCCGGTAAATGAATTAGGAAAAAACAGACAGGGACTTATTCTTCAGCAGAAGATCGATGCAGTTCCCTTTCTGTTTGATGAAACTTCAAAAAATGAACCAATCGGATTCCGGATTTTTTTTCGCATCGATAAAAACGAATACTGCTATTATCTCTCATTAAAGAATGATGAGATCAACTCTGAATTTCTATACCGAAAGGCAGTTACAGGCAAGAAGACGGCTATGATTTTCGAGCGTGAATCAGACCGTATTTCTCTTGGCTATACAATTAACAAAAAAAGTCTGAATACGAGTATCAATCCTAAAATGCCGTATCTTTCGTTTTTAGCCATCAACTATGATATTCCCGTCATCAGCGAGGTGATCACATGGTTTGAAAGCTGTATTATCCGCAGTTATGCAAATCCCATAGTGGAGCATCCGATCATGCTGGCCAAGGATGCTCCATATAAAGAGCAGTTCATCCGCGCCTTGAATGATATGGATATTGACATCACCGATTACCGCTATGATGAGGATACACATCAGCTTTTTGTGCAGCGCACTCTATCAACTCATAAATATGAACTGCCATTTTCGCAGGAATCTGATGGAACCAGGAAGCTCATCGCTGCTCTTCCTGTGATTTTGCTGGCTCTCCGTGAAGGACGTATGGTTATTATTGACGAACTGGATGCCAAGCTGCATCCGAAGCTTTTGCGCTATGTCATTTCCCTGTTTAAAAATAAGGAAATCAACAAATTCGGCGCTCAGCTTTTATTCACATCCCACGATATGTATACCTTAAAAAATACGATATTCCGTCGTGATGAAATCTGGTTTGCGGCAGAAACTGCTTCTCATGAAAGTGAGATCTATTCTCTGCATGAAATCCGGGGTGAGGACAACGATAGGATCAAGAATACCGCAGCGTATGACAAGCAGTATCTGGAAGGCCGATATGGAGCTGATCCATATCTGACCAATATGCTTGGAGGTGACTTTGCGTGAGTTTGAAACCTCCAAAGAAAAGCGATCTTGATAAAAACTGGATGAAAGCCCGCCGTGACAGGCCGAAAAAAATCCAGCCAGAATATCACCTCATCGTTACAGAAGGTACGGATACAGAACCTGCATATTTCGGTGCAATGAGGGATATCATCAACCGTGCATATCCGGATCGTATCCAGCTCAATATTCATGGTGCCGGTGATAATACGCTAAATTTGTTTCAAAAAGCCAGGCAACTCACCGCTGCATCTGCTAACGGTTATAAACATGTTTGGATTGTTTATGATACGGATGATTTTCCTGCTGATCATATCAATAAAACAGCAGAATTATGTATCTCTGAATCAACGGAGGAGGTCACTTATCATGCCATATGGTCAAATCAATGTATCGAATTATGGTTTCTTCTTCACTTTAGTTTTATACAGTCTGATTTACACCGGAGTTCTTACTGGCCAAAGCTGACAGGGCTTTTAAACTTCCAGGGCTTTGGGGCATATGAAAAGAACCGCAGCGATATGTATAGGATCCTGCTTCCATATATGGATCCTGCCATTGCCAATGCGGAAAAATTAGCAAAGACCAACGATGGAAAATTACCATCTGAATCGGCACCTGGAACACAGGTTTATCTACTGGTAAAAAAGCTCAGACCTTATCTCCAGACAAATTAAAAAATGCTGGGTGAAACCGGTTCTCATTTTGCCTGGACTGGTCGGACTATCCGGATGAGTTTCCGGCGTTTCTCTCATAATAAAAAATATACTGCTGCATGACTCCGGCAAAGCCGCGGTACCGGGAAAAATGTTTCTGTATCAGAGCCTCGCAGACCCTGGACTGGGGAAGATCTTTTGGAAGACGGCTTTTGGGGGCGTACCGGTTCATGAGGATCTTCCGGATCCATGTGTCCACAGGGAAGGCGTCGATGTGGTGGAGGCCGAAAAGGCAGATGCAGTTGGCTACCTTCTCGCCAATGCCGTAAAAGCCGGTGAGATAGTCCATGGCGTCTTCGTAGGACAGGGATCCAAGATAGGAAAGATCCAGCCGTCCGCTGCATGCGTCCTCGCAGGCCCGTTTGATATATTTGGCCCGGTAGCCCAGCTTCATGGCAAGCAGATCCTCCAGAGAAGCGGCAGAGAGCTGTTCCGGCGACGGGAAGGAGTAAAATGTGCCGGGAACGGGAAGGCGGCTTCCGTATGCATGGCTTAAATCCTCTACCCGGCGGCGGATGGACGGGATGGTCTGCTGCTGGGAGATGATGAAGGTAATGATCATTTCCCACAGATCCTGGCGGAGGATGCGGACCCCCTGGCCGAAATCGGCAGCCTGCTTTAAGTAGGCGTCCCTGGGATTTATGGCCTTCCGGAAGGCATCGTAATCTGTGTCCAGGTCAAAATAGCGTTCCCAGAACGGAAGCTCCTCCGGTTCACAGAAGAAGGTCACGGTCTGGCCGTCCTGGGCGGCCTTTAGAAAGTGCGGTCCGCTGATGACGGTATATGTATTGGCTTCCTCGGCCGGGAGCATACGGAAGCACTGGCCGGAATCGGCGATCTGTTTCAGGTCAAAGCTGGTAAGGGTCTTCTGGATCATGGATCCTCCTTGGATGCGGTTTTATGATCATGAAATACTTCGGGGGCATAGGGGCTCTGCAGACGGAAGATGTCTGACCTTTTGCATCTGGTATTATTTTACCACAGGCAGACTTCCTGGGGAAGCTTTCTTTTTATAAGATTTTATTGTATAATTATAAATTATTCAGACTGAAAAATATTTCAATAAAAATCTGGGAAAGGGGTTATATTTATGCGTGAAAATGTATACAGAAAAATGGCGGGGCATGTGATCGAAGGATTAAAAAAGAGGAATATGGAAGGGATCTACTGTGAAACTGGGGAAGAGGCGGCCAGGGCAGTGGCGGATATGGTCGGCCCGGGAGACCTGGTGACCTGGGGAGGCTCTGCTACCGTAAACGAGCTGGGGATCCTGGACCTTCTCAGAGAAAAGGGAGCCAGGCTTCTGGAGTATCCGGAGGCGGAGAAACGGGCTCCGGGAAGCCCCATATTCCAGGAGGCAGCCGGAGCCGACTATTTTCTTATGGGTACCAATGCCATCACCATAAACGGTGAGCTGGTGAACATTGACGGAGCCAGCAACCGGGTCTCCAGCCTGCTCCACGGGCCGAAGCATGTGGTCATCGTGGCCGGGATCAATAAGATCGTAAAGACTGTGGAGGACGGGATCCACCGGATCCAGACCCAGACGTGCCCGGTGATCGCAGATAAGACAGGGAGAAAGACTCCGTGCGGGACAGCTGGCTTCTGTACAGACTGCCAGTCCCCGGACTGCATGTGCTGCAATATCGTGGTCACCAGGCGTTCCCGGTATACGGGCCGGATCCGGGTCATTTTAGTGGGAGAGACCCTGGGGATCTAAGAGCTCCGGAGCCATTCCTATTTCTGGGCCTTTTTATCGGCCTTGGCCTGGAATTTTTCATTGGGTACGATAAAGCGTTCGTGGCTGCCCCCGCCGATCTTTCCTGTTTCGTCGAAGGCGGCCACGGAGAATACCAGTCTGCGGCCGTCGATCTCCGTCAGCTCGCTTTCACACCACACCTTCATGCCCAGGGGAGTGGGGGCATCGTGGGTGACGTTCAGGAGCGTGCCCACAGTGCCGCAGCCCTCCTCCAGATAAGGAGCCACGCTTTTCCATGCGGTCTTTTCCATCAGGGCGATCATAGCCGGGGTAGCGAATACATCCAGGGTGCCGCTGCCCATGGTCTTTGCGGAATTTGCATCTGTTACGACAATTTCTTCTTTTCCTTTTATTCCAACTGTCAGCATAATTTTTCTTCCTCCATCGGTGGTTTTATTTCCAAATGCAGCAGACATGTATCTTCCTGCCTGCCGGCAGCGGACAAGAAGCATCGGGCGTCTGCTTTTCCGATTATAAAATAATTCCCCAGGAATTGCAAGAAGGGCGGAGGTCATGGTACAATAAGATACATGGCTGAACGGCTGCAGTAAGAGAGACATTATATCATCAAGCATCTGGTTTTCCCATTTTCTGCGAAGATCCGGACGCTTAATCCTCCCGGAGGGGTACTGAAATCCAGGCACTTCAGTTTCCGAAGGGATGTTATGGGAAAACTTATAGCCGGATCTTCCCTGAATGGAGGTTTTATGAAGATCACTTATATCCATCACAGCGCATTCCTGGCGGAAACGGAGCACGCCTGCCTGCTGTTCGACTATTTCAAAGGCAGTCTGCCAAAGCTTCCGGAAGGGAAACGGCTTTATATATTTGCCAGTCACCGCCATCCCGACCATTTTTCCAAAGTGATATTTGACATTGCGGCAGAGCATGGAGATACGGTCCTCCTCCTGTCGTCAGATATCTGGAGGAAGCGGGTGCCGGAGGAGCTTAAGGGGGCTGCCGTGTTCCTGAAGCCCGATACGGTCTGGGAGGACGACGTACTGAAGGCGGAAACCTTCCGGTCCACCGATGAGGGCGTGGCATTCTGGTGTACGGTGGACGGCCACACTCTTTACCATGCGGGAGACCTGAACCACTGGTACTGGGACGGGGAGGATCCCCAGTGGAACGAAAATATGACAAGGAATTACCGGGAGGAGATCGGGAAAATGAAGGGCCGCCATGCAGACGCGGCTTTCCTGCCGCTGGATCCCAGGCTTGGCGAGTATTTTTACCTGGGGATCGATGATTTTATGAAGGCAGCGGACGCAGACTGGATCTTTCCCATGCATTTCTGGGGCGAGTTTGATGTGGGAGCACGGCTTAAGGCTCTGGACTGTTCCAGGGGGTACCGGGAAAGGATCGCAGAAATATCCACAGAGGGACAGGAATTTTCTATCTGAAAAAGCGGATAAAAATATAAAAGATACAGGAGGGATCGGATTTGAAGTTTAAGTTTGCCCACAACAATTTTAATGTAGCGGATCTGGACAGGTCCCTGCGCTTTTATGAGGAAGCGCTGGGCCTTAAGGAGGTGCGGAGAAAGGAAGCGGAGGACGGGAGCTTTATCATCGTATACCTGGGAGACGGAGAGACTGGCCATCTTCTGGAGCTGACATGGCTCAGAGACTGGGAGAAGGACCACTACGACCTGGGAGACAATGAATTCCACCTGGCATTTACAGTGGACGATTTTGATGCGGCCCATGCAAAGCACCAGGAAATGGGCTGCATCTGCTTTGAAAACGAAAAAATGGGGATCTATTTTATCACAGATCCCGACGAATACTGGCTGGAGATCGTGCCAGTGAGAAAATAGCGGCGGCGTGCCAGGAAACAGAAGGAGGAAATAAAAATGATCCTGATCAAAAACGGAAGAGTCATTGACCCGGCAAAGGGGACCGACGATGTGATGGATATGGTCATCGACGGAGGAAAGATCAAGGCCATGGGCCATTACCCGGAAAATGGAGAGTACGAAACGGTCATCGATGCCAGCGGCCTTACGGTGGGACCGGGACTCATCGACATCCACGTCCATTTCCGCGATCCGGGCCTTACCTATAAGGAGGATATCGGGACCGGAGCGGCAGCGGCGAAAAAGGGAGGCTTCACCACAGTGGTGACCATGGCCAATACGAAGCCTCCGGTGGACAGCGAAGAGACCGTAAGATATGTGCTGGAGGAAGGAAAAAAGACAGGGATCCATGTGCTTCCTGCGGCCTGCGTTTCCGTGGGCATGAAGGGCCAGGAACTGACGGATATGGACGCGTTAAAGGCAGCGGGGGCCGTGGGCTTCACCGATGACGGGATCCCGCTGATGGATCAGAGGCTGGTGCGCCAGGCCATGCTGAAGGCGAAGGAGCTGGACGTTCCCTTGAGCTTCCATGAGGAGGACCCGGCTTTCATTTCAGAAAACGGCATCCATGCGGGTGAGGCTGCGAAGGCGCTGGGGATCCAGGGCTCTCCGGCCCTGGCAGAGGATGCACTGGTGGCCCGGGACTGCGTGCTGGCCCTCCATACAGGCGCGTCGGTGAATATCCAGCCTATCAGCTCGGTAGATTCCGGGCGGATGGTGAG
>NZ_JAXXBR010000113.1:0-13926 GCF_037242085.1 Alitiscatomonas sp.
CTGCATTTCCATGGTCACCAGGAACCGGTCCAGGAGATTTAAATTTGGCTCCGGATCCGTCACCGCAAAAACGATCATGGCCTGGTCGATGTTTGCCACCGCCGGGCGGATCAGCTCGTTTTTCCGTTCCAGGATGTCTGTGATGTTTCCGGTCTGTTCCTTTTCATCCAGAACTGTAAATTCCACATCATCCCCCACCAGGGGCTTTATCTTTCTGCTGCGGAATACGCCCTTGGCTTTACATTCGTACACCTGGGAGATCCCATCATGGACGTAGTAAAACCCGGCGATCCCTTTTATGATCTTTCCTCTCATGAACCTCTCTTACACCTCTGTCTCCACAAAGTTTACGTTGTAGGAAGTGAGGACAACGTTGTTGGTCAGGTCCACGATCTCCACTTCCCCAGTGGATACGCCGTCTGCTCCCCGGATATGGTCCAGGCGGATATCCAGCATGGTGCTGGCGGAATATGCCTTGGGCTCTGCCAGCTTTGTGTACGTCACCTTTCCGTTGACGGTCTGCTTTAACCGGATCAGGATCTGTACCTCCGATGATTCCGCTCCAGGTCCAAAGGAGATCATAAGGGGATACGTTACCTGGAGAGAGGCCAGGAACTGGGTCTTTGGCGGCTCCGGCCCCAGGCTCACCACCAGATCCACGGCAGTTCCCAGCTCCGCATCCGTGTCCTTTTCGATGCCCTGGCTGATCACCTGGCCCGCAGGCACAGACGCGTCATGGGCCCTGGAGATCTCACCCGTGAGGAGCCCGGCCTCGGTCAGTAAGGCTGCCGCCTCGTTTTCGGTCTTTCCATAAAGATCCGGCACCGGCGTTACCTCCACCTCCGGCCCTGTGCTCACGTAAAGCGTCACCGAATCGCCCAGAGCCGCCTTGTCCTCCGGCTCCATGCGGACGATCTTTCCCGCCTCCACATCCTCGCTGGTCTCTTCCACCACCACGGCCTTTAAGCCCTTGGCTTCCAGAAGTCGCACCGCCGTTTCCAGGGTCATATCCGCGATCCCTAACTCCGACAGCAGGATCTTATCGGATCCGCTGCTGATGGTGACCACCACCTTGGAGTACCGGGATACCACTGAATCCGGCGCGTCAGCCTGTTCCATGACCACGCCTTTCTCCACCGTATCGGAGTTCTTCATGACCACCTGCATAGTAAGATCCAGGGCGTCCAGCTTGGCCTCTGCCTCCTCCTGGGTATCTCCCACCAGCTTCGGCATCTTTACCTCCTTCTGGGACAGGGTGGTCTCCTTTTCCTCTTCAGATTCGGTTTCCCGCTCTCCGTCCGTCTCCGTCTCACGGGAGGCCTGGGTCTCTGTGGTCCCCTTGTCTGATGGGCTGGTAAACAGGCCGCCCAGCCGGGAAAAGAATACGATGACCACCACCACCACTAAAAGTGCGGCCACCACTCCCAGGCCGGTCAGGACCTTTTCCAGCTGAGTGGTCTCGCTGTCCTCGTCCTGCTGGCGGGATGGGGCTTTCTGCCTGCCGCCACGGCCCTCCGGAACCTTCCTGGCCTGATTTTCTTCATGGCCCGGTCCGGTCTCTCTCCACTCTCCGGGATTCCTGGGCTTTTTCTGTTCCCGCTGCCCGTCGCTCCTGGTCTTTATGAGATCCAGCTCCTTCCGGCTGATGGGCCTGGTCTCCGACAGCGGATCCTCTTTGAGGATCTCGGCGCCCACCTGGGGATCATCTGCGTTCAGAAGGGCCCGCCGCAGATCGCTGATCACTTCAGCCGCATTCTTATACCGGTCCTCGGGCTTTTTCTCTGTACATTTTAAGATGATCCTCTCAAAGCTGGGAGTCACGCCTGGGTTCATAAGGCTTGGAAGAGGGATCGGCTCCTCCAGATGGGCCAGGGCCACGGTCACCGTATTGTCTCCGCCGAAGGGGACCCGGCCTGTGACCATTTCAAACATGGTGATCCCCAGGGAATACAGATCGCTCCGTTCATCGCTGTATCCGCCTCTGGCCTGCTCCGGCGAGATATAGTGGACGGAGCCCACCACTGTGGAGTTCATGGTCTGGGAGGAAACGGCCCTGGCTATGCCAAAATCCGCCACCTTCACCTTGCCGTCCATGGAGATCAGCATGTTCTGGGGCTTGATATCCCGGTGGATGATGTGCTGCTCGTGGGCAGCCTCAATGCCCTGGGCCACCTGGATGGCAATGCCGATGGCCTCCTTCACATCCAGACGTCCCTTTTTTGTGATATAGCTTTTTAAGGTAATGCCTTCCACCAGCTCCATGACGATAAAATGGATATCTCCCTCGTCCACAACGTCGTAAATGCTCACGATGTTGGGGTGGGACAGGCCGGCTGCCGCCTGGGCCTCCATCTTAAATTTGCTGACAAAATTGGCATCATCTGTAAATTCCGCCTTTAAGACCTTAATGGCCACCAGACGGTTCAGTTTATGGCATTTCGCCTTATAGACGTCCGACATTCCGCCGGAGCCGATCTTTTCCAGGATCTCATAGCGGTCCTGGAGCATGGTTCCTGCCTTCAATATCATACGCCCACCTCGCTTACCTGAGGTTCTATGAGGATGACCGCGATGTTGTCCTTCCCTCCATTTTCATTGGCCGCCTGGATCAGCCGGCTTGTCTTTTCTTTTAAAGCGGCCGGAGCAGCCAGGATGCTGCCGATCAGGGATTCCTCCGCCATATTGGAAAGCCCGTCGGAGCAGAGGAGCACGCAGTCGTCCTTTTTTAAGGATACCTCAAAAAAATCTGCGGTCACCGCAGGCCGGATCCCCACAGCCCTGGTGATGATGTTTTTCTGGGACCTGTAAGACTCGCTGTTCCGCTCCAGCTTCCCCAGGGATACCATTTCCTCCACCAGGGAATGATCCCTGGTAATCTGGCTTAAGCCGTCCCTAAAAAGATACAGGCGGCTGTCTCCCACATTGGCCACGTACATGGTATCCTGGTCCACGGTAGCGGCCACCAGGGTAGAGCCCATGCCCTCCCGGTCCGGATCCCTCTGGGCCTCCAGGAATAAAAGCTCATTGGTCTTTTCGATGGCCTTTCTGAGGGCCGTCACCGGGCTGTCGCTTTTGTACAGTCCCATACAGCGGACCATGGTATCCACCACGAACCGGGACGCAAAATCCCCGGCCTTATGCCCGCCCATGCCGTCGGCGACCATAAAAAGGTTGGAAAGCGGTCCCACCGGCGTTTCGGACAGAAAGATCGAATCCTGATTCGACTTCCGCACCCGGCCGGTGTCTGTCTGGCCATAGGAATTCATCGCTCTCCCTCCTCTTCCTTTTTCAGATAACTTTTTCTCAGCTGCCCGCAGGCGCCGCCAATGTCGCGGCCCATCTCCCGGCGGACCGTCACATTGATCCCCTGCTTTTCCAGATATGTACGGAAGGCGTCGATGGCCTCCCGGCCCGACTGGCGGTAATCCCGCTCCTTGATGGGATTCACAGGGATCAGGTTCACATGGCCGTGCATGTCCTTAATGAGGGACGAAAGCTTCTGGGCCTCGTCTAAATTGTCGTTGACTCCCTGGACCAGGCTGTACTCAAAGGTCAGCCGCCTTCCGGTCTTTTCATAATACTCCTTACATGCCGGAAGGATCTCAGAAAGAGAATATTTATTGGCAATGGGCATCAGGGTCTTCCTCACCTGGTCGTTGGGGGCGTGGAGGGAAAGAGCCAGAGTCACAGAAAAGCCCTCCTCCGCAAATTTCCGGATCCCCGGCACGATGCCGCAGGTTGATACGGTGATATTCCTCTGGCTGATGTTCAGTCCGTTCTCATCGCTTAGAAGCCGGATGAACTTCACCAGGCTGTCATAGTTGTCAAAGGGCTCTCCGCTGCCCATGACCACCACATTGGACACCCGTTCCCCTGTGGAGGCCTGGATCCGGTAGATCTGGTCCAGCATCTCTCCCGCCGTCAGGTTCCTGGTGAGCCCGTCCAGGGTGGACGCGCAGAACCGGCAGCCCATGCGGCAGCCCACCTGAGAAGAGATACATACAGAATTTCCGTGTTTATATTTCATCAGAACGCTTTCGATGATGTTGCCGTCTCCCAGGCCGAACAGGTATTTCCTGGTTCCGTCGATCCCGGATTCCAGCATCTGGACCGTCTCCAGGGACGTATACGTTCCATGCTCCAGAAGACGCTCCCGAAAGGCCTTGGGCAGATTTGTCATATCCTCCAGGGACGGGGCCAGCTTCTGGTGCATCCACTGGTAAAGCTGCTTTGCCCGGAAGGGCTTCTCCCCCAGTTCTGTCACAAAGGCTGTGACCTCGTTTAAATCCATGGATTTCAGATCTTTTTTTTCCATACCTACTCCCTATTTTTTTCAAATGCCGCCAGGAAAAAACCATCGCAGCCATGGATCCCCGGAAGGAGCTGGATCTGGTTTTCCCGGCAGTCTGCCTGCAGGGATCCCGGCAGCCTTCCAGTGATGTCCTTTTTATGGAACGGAAGATTTTCCAGGATCCAGGCGGCATTTTCCTCATTTTCCGCCCGGTCCACCGTGCAGGTGCTGTATAAAAGAGTACCGCCGGGCTTCACATACCGGCTGGCCGCCGAAAGGATCTCCCGCTGGAGAGATGCCAGCTCCCCCAGATCCTCCTTTTTCAGACGCAGCTTGATATCCGGCTTTTTTCCTATGATCCCAAGGCCGGAACAAGGCAGGTCTGCCAGGACCACATCGGCCTTCTCTTCCATTTCCGGATCGAAGATACGGGCATCCCAAACCTTCGTCTCCACATTGGCAAAGCCGCACCGGAACAGGTTCTGCTCCACCAGGGAGATCTTATATTCCGTCAGATCCCGGGCTTCCACCCGTCCGGTCCCCTTTAAAAGATCCGCCGCATGAAGGGTCTTCCCTCCTGGGGCACTGCAGATGTCCAGGACCGTGTCCCCGGCCTTTATTCCGGCCAGGTGGGCCGCCAGGGCGGAGCTGGGATCCTGGACCGTCATAAGGCCCTCATAAAAGGCCTCCACTGCCTCCAGGTGGTCGTAGCCGGAAATGGAGTACACTGTATCCAGAAAGCCCGTGGGCTCTGCAGCGATCCCCTGGCTCTCCAGACTTTTAAGGATCTCCTCCACCGAAGCCCGGCTGGTGTTGAAGCGGACGGTCAGCGGCCGCTCCTTAAGGAAGGAGGCTGAGATCTGCTCCGCCTTTTCTTTTCCATAATCAGCCTCCCACATGGAAAGCATCCATCCGGGAATGGAAAAGCGCACCGACGGATCCGTAAATTCCAGCTTTCCCTTTTCCCTTGAAAGAGTCCGCAGGACTCCGTTGACAAAGCCGGAAAGCCCCTGGAATTTTCTTTTTTTTGCCAGCTTCACCGCCTCATTGCAGACGGCGGCATCGGGCACCCGGTCCATAAAAAGGATCTGGTAGGCCGACATCCGGAGAATGGTCCGGATCACCGGCTTCATTTTTTCTGTTTTTGTCTTAGAAAAGCGGTCCAGGGCCGCGTCCAGAAGGATCAGACGCTCCAGCGTCCCCTCCGTCAGCTTTGTGATAAAGGAGCGGTCCTGCTTTTCCAGATACTGATACTTGAGGAGCGCCTGGTTCAGCACCAGGTGGCCCAGTCTTCCCTCCTCCAGGACCTCCAGAAGGATATCCAGGGTGATCTCCCTGGGATCTGTCTTAGTCATTGTCACGGTCTCTTCCTCCAAACAGGATCACAAGACGCAGAAGCTGTAAAATAGAACCGGCCGCCGCCGCCACGTACGTAAGGGCCGCCGCTTTTAAAACCTTTCTGGTGCCGTCCACTTCCTCCCCGGACAGGATCCCCTGGGAGTCCAAGAGACGCACGGCCCGGCTGGAGGCGTTGAACTCCACCGGAAGGGTCACCAGCTGGAACAGCACTGCCAGGCTGAACATCAGGATCCCCACCTGGACCAGCGGGGAACCCAGGCCTCCGAATAAGATCCCCAGAAGGATCATGGGCCAGGAAAGCTGGGAGCCGAAGTTTGCCACGGGAACCAGGGCGCTGCGGAACCGCAGCGGCCCGTAGCCCTCGTTGTGCTGCATGGCATGGCCGCACTCATGGGCGGCTACGCCGATGGCCGCCACAGACGTGGCATTGTATACAGATTCCGAAAGCTTTACCACCTTCGTCCTGGGATCATAATGGTCCGTCAGTTTCCCGGACACCGGCTGCACCGTCACATCATAGATCCCCTGGGCGTTTAAAAGCCGCCTGGCTGCTTCCGCTCCGGTCATGCCGGAAAAGCTCCTGACCCTGGAATATCTCGCAAAGGTAGAGTTTACCCGGTTCTGGGCCCAGAGGGATAACAGGACCCCGATGAGCACCAGGAAGATCGTGGGATCCAGCCGGTAGCCGTACCCGTATCCATACATTCCATAACCGCCTAACATATGCATATCTCCTCTCGTCTTATGCTCCCAGGACCGTACCGTCCTCCACCTGGAAGCCTCTTAAGAAAGCGGCTGTATCCATCCGCTTTTTCCCCTCCAGCTGGAGCTCCTTGATGGAAAGAAGATCCTTTCCCGTCTCCACCAGAAGGCTGTCCCTGGAAACCGCAGCCCGTCCGGGAACTCCGGTCCCGTTTCCCGGGACCACCTCCGCCGCCCAGATCTTTACGGTTTTTCCATTTAAGGATGTATAAGCGCTGGGCCACGGGTTTAATCCCCGGATCAGACGCTCGATCTTTTCTGCCTCCATGGACCAGTCGATCTGTCCCATGGATTTCTTTAACATTTTCGCGTAGGGCGTGTCCGGCTCTCCCTGGGGCGTCCGCACCGCTGTCCCGTTCTGGAGCTTTTCCAGAGTGGAAAGGATCAGTTCTCCGCCCAGAAGGCTTAATTTTTCAAACAGACTGCCGCCGGTCTCCTCTTTATCCAGGGGGATCTCCGCCTTTTCCAGCATATCTCCCGTATCCAGCCCCTCGTCCATGAGCATGGTGGTGACTCCGCTGACCGCCTCTCCGTCAATGACCGCCCACTGGATGGGCGCGGCTCCCCGGTATCTGGGAAGCAGGGAGGCATGGACGTTGACACAGCCGTACCGGGGCATTTCCAGGATCTCCTTAGGAAGGATCTGGCCGAAGGCCACCACCACAAAGACCTCTGCATCCAGTCCCTTTAAAACCTCCATAAATTCCGGCTCCCGTACCTTTACCGGCTGGTATACCGGGATCCCAAGCTCCAGGGCCTTTTCCTTCACCGGCGTCATGAGCACTGACTTTCCTCTTCCTTTGGGCTTATCCGGCTGAGTCACCACTGCCAGGACCTCATGGCCTCCCTTTACCAGAGATTCCAAAGTCGGCACGGAAAAATCCGGAGTTCCCATAAATACGATACGCATTATTCTTCACCCTCTTCATCGTTGTCGTGGAGCTCGCCTTCCACCCGTTCCACGTAAAGGATCCCGTCCAGGTGGTCGCACTCGTGGAGGATGCAGCGGGCCAGGAGGCCGTCAGCCTCGATGGTATATTCCTCCATATTCTCATTGAGGGCCTTTGCCTTCACATGCTCCGCCCGGGTCACCTGGCCGTTCTTTCCGGGTACGCTTAAGCACCCCTCGGCCCCGGTCTGGCTTCCGCTGGTCTCCAGGATCTCCGGATTGATCATCACGTACTGGTTTCCATCGTCCACATCAATGACCACGATACGCTTGCGGATGCCCACCTGGGGGGCTGCAAGACCGCAGCCGTTGTTCTCATACATGGTCTCGAACATATCCTCGATAAGCTCTTCTGTTCTTTCGTTCATTTCCTTTACAGGCTTGCACGCCTTTGTTAAGATTTCGTCTCCAATGACTCTGATCTGTCTGATTGCCATGTCCTTTTTCCTTTCCTCCTACTGCACCGCCGCCTGGAAGTTCACGTTTTTATACCGTTCGTTTTCCTCTTCCCGCTTCTGGGCAGACTTTCTGACTTTTAATAGTATATCATAACTTTCGCTCTTTATATATAAAATTTTTCTGTATATATCATTAACTTTATACGGAGAACCGTTGACCGGGCCGATGACGGAGATCTCCTCAAAGCAAAATTCCCGCCGGATCCATTTCTGGAGATCCTCCATGGCGGCGGCCGCTGCCTCTTCCTTCCTGGAGCTCAGCTGGATGGAGAGGAGGCCCGCTGCCGGCGGATACCCCATCATTTTCCGGTACAGGAATTCCTGACGGTAAAACTGGCCGTAGTCTTGCTCTGCCGCCGCCGTAATGGCAAAATGGTCCGGCGCATACGTCTGGATCACCACGTCTCCCGGGAGCTCCCCCCGTCCGGCCCGGCCGGATGCCTGGGTCAAAAGCTCAAAGGTCCGCTCAGAGCTCCGGAAATCCGGTGCATAAAGAGAAAGATCGGCCGCCATGACTCCCACCAGCGTCACCCTGGGGAAATCGTGGCCCTTGACGATCATCTGGGTCCCGATGAGGATATCGGCCTCCCCCTCCATAAACGCCTCCAGGATCTCCTCGTGGGCTCCCTTTTTCGCTGTGGTGTCTGCGTCCATCCGAAGGACCCTGGCCTGGGGAAAGGTCCGCTTTGTGATCTCCTCCAGCTTCTGGGTCCCGGAGCCGAAGGGGGCGATATAAGGAGAGCCGCAGACCGGGCAGACCCTTGGCATACGCACCTCATGGCCGCAGTAATGGCACCGCAGGATCCCGTCCCGGTGGTACGTCAGGCTCACATCACAGTGGGGGCACTTCATGGCCTCCCCACAGGAACGGCAGGAAACGAAGCCTGCATAGCCCCGGCGGTTCATGAACAGCATGATCTGTTCCTTCCGCAGAAGCCGCTCCTCCATCAGTTCCTTAAGCTTCCGGCTGAACATGGACCGGTTTCCCTCTGCCAGCTCCTCTCTTAAGTCCACCACATGGACCCGGGCCAGGCGGCTGTCCTTTTTTGCCCGGCGGCCCAGGGTCAGCAGGCCGTATTCTCCCCGCTCTGCCTTATAAAAGCTCTCCACAGACGGAGTTGCGGAGCCTAAGACCAGGGTGGCCTGGTTCATGGTGGCCCGCATGGCCGCCACCTCCCTGGCATGATACCGGGGAGACAGCTCGCTCTGGTAAGCCCCCTCGTGCTCCTCGTCGATGATGATGAGCCCAAGCCTCTCAAAGGGCGTAAAAAGAGCCGACCGGGGGCCGATCATAATGTCGATATCTCCCCTGGCGGCCCGGGCCAGCTGGTCGTACCGCTCTCCCGCCGAAAGCCTGGAATTGATGATGGAGACCCGGTTCCCGAACCGGCGGTAGAACCGCATGACCGTCTGATACGTCAGGGAGATCTCCGGGATCAGAACGATGACCTGGCGGCCCTGATCCAGCACATGGGAGATCAGCTCCATGTACACCTCTGTCTTTCCGCTGCCTGTGATCCCGTAAAGGAGCCACGTCCTGGCCTCCCCCGCATCCATGGCGGCCTTCACCGCAGCCGCAGCCCTTTTCTGATCCTCGTTGAGGACCACAGGAGCCGCAGCCGGAGCATATCCCTTCACCGGGTCCCGGCTTTTTTCCTCGGTCCGGATCTTTAAGATCCCCTTTTCCTCCAGGGGCCTTAAGGAGGCCGCTGTGACCCCCAGCTTCTGGGCCGTCAGCCGGTACGGCAGCTCCCCGTTTTCCAGCAGCGCCTTATAAAGCCGGATCCTGGCCTTATATTTCTTTTTTTCCGCTTCCCTTAAAAGCCCGGAAAGCTCCTCCCGGGACCGCAGGGCCACAATGGTCTTTTCCTCTTTTGGGGCCACAGCGGATTTCACCGGCATCACCGTCTTTAAGGCCTGGTTCATGGTGGCCCCGTACCGTTCCTTCATCCACCAGGCCAGACATATCATCTGCTCCTGGACGGAAACGGCCCCGGGATCCACCTCCCTCAGAGCTTTGAGCTTTTCCGAGGCAAAGGAGGGCGTATGGCTTAAGGAGACCACATAGCCCTTCCGCAGGGTATCTCCCCGCCCAAAGGGAGCCAGCACCCGGACGCCCACCCGGACCCTGCCAAGAAGCTCCGGCGGGATCCTGTACTGGAAGACCCGGTCCACGTTGGTGACCGAAAGGTCGATGATCACATCCGCATAGACCGGAGCCGTCTCCTTCTCTCCCGGTCCTGCCGTCCTGTCCTTTGTTTCCAGATCCTCCGCCTCCCTTTCTTTCTGTCTTCCGGTCTTTACTCCGGCCTGTTTTCCATATATCTGGCCGCCACCTTAAAAAGCGCCATGGAATTGGCTCCCTTAAAGAGGACGCAGTCCCCGTCCTGTAAGGCCTGATTCAGGTAGGCGGTCATCTGGTCTTTATCCGTAAACTCTGCCACAGGTGCGCCGGAGCGCTTTTTAAATTCCTCTGTCAGCGCCCTGCATTCTGCGCCCAGGGTCACCAGCAGATGGATCCCGGCCTCTGCCGCAAAGACCCCCACCTGTCTGTGGGCGCTTTCTGTTTCGCGGCCCAGCTCCCGCATCTCTGCCAGGACCGCCACATGGCGCCTTTCCGGGTGAAGCTCCTTAAAGACCTGGAAGGCCGCCTTCATGGATTCCGGGCAGGCGTTGTAGGAATCGTCCAGGATCGTAAACCGTCCGGTCTCATGGACCTGCTGGCGGTTTTTGAAGCCCTGGCCCGTAAGGAGCCCCCTGGCCGCCTCCTCCATGGTCATGCCGCATTCCGCGCAGACGGCCATGGCCGCCATGGCGTTCATGACATTATGCTGCCCCATGACGTTTAAGCGCACCCTCTGGCGGTCTGCTCCATGGACTGCCGTAAAGGAGGGAAAGCCGTCCTCAAAGCAGATGTCCACAGCCCGGAAATCACAGTTCTCCCCGGTGCCGTAGTATACGGTCCTTAAGCCCTCCCGGCCCTGGACACCTTTAAGGAGAGGATCGTCTCCGTTTAAGATCAGGAGCCCTCCGTCCTTCATGCCGTCGGTGATGTGAAGCTTTTCCCTTAAGATATTTTCCTGGGAGCCCAGCTGGCCTATGTGGGTGATCCCGATGTTGGTGATCACCGCCATGTCCACCCGGGCGATGTTTGCAATGACCGTCATCTCTCCCGGCTCGCTCATGCCCAGCTCGATGACGCCCACCTGGTCATTTTCTGTGATCTCTGACAGGGTCACAGGCACTCCTACCTGGCTGTTGCTGTTCCCCGGGGTCTTATAGACACGGAATCTGGCCGACAGGGCGGCGGCGATCATCTCCCTGGTTGTGGTCTTTCCCACGCTTCCGGTAACGCCCACCAGCGGCAGGGTCAGACGGTCCCGCAGATAGGATCCGATCTTCTGCAGCGCCTTTTTCGTATCCTCCACCCGGATCACGGCGCAGCCGGCCCCGCCCTCCGGAAGCGTAAGCTCCTGGCTGGTCAGCACTGCCGCCGCCCCCTGGTCCATCACCTGGGGAAGGAAGCGGTGGCTGTCCACCCGCTCGCCCAGCAGGGGCACAAAAAGGTCTCCCGGCTCCACCTGCCTGGAATCCAGGCGGATATGGGAGACAGGCGCTTCCTCACTCCCCGAAACCAGAACGCCGCCGCTTCCAAGGACCAGATCTTTTACTGTTACATGTTCCATTTATCTTATCTCCTTTACCGCTTCTTCCACCACTTCCCGGTCCAGGAAATGATGGCGGACACCATCGATCTCCTGGTAGTCCTCGTGGCCCTTTCCAATAATGGCGATCATATCCCCCGGCTCCGCATGGTGCACCGCATAAAAAATGGCCTCTCTCCGGTCCGGGATCACCAGATACCTTCCGCTGGTCCTTGCCATTCCGGTCTCGATGTCTTTTATGATATCCTCATTCTTCTCAAACCTCGGGTTGTCGGCGGTGAGGATACAGAGATCCGCCATTTTTCCTCCGATCTCTCCCATGGAGTACCGCCGCTCCTTTGCCCGGTTCCCACCGCAGCCAAAGACGCATACCAGCCGCTTCGGGCTGTAATCCCGGAGGGTGGATAAAAGGCTTTCCATGCTCATGGCGTTGTGGGCGTAATCCACAATGACGCTGCACCGCTCCGACACATGGGCGATCTCCATGCGGCCGTCCACCCGGACATTTTCCAGGGCACGGAGGAGCTTTTTATCATGTCCCTCCTCTCCCAGGGCCAGACTGCACACAGAAAGGGCCGCCAGGGCGTTGTCTGCATTGAACCGTCCCGGCATTCCCACCCGGACCCTTCCGCTTAAAGCGCCGTCCATATCAAATTCCACGCCCACGAACTGGTGGTCGCTGGCATAATGGAGGCCGCTTCCGGTAAAGTCTGCGCCGCGCTCCAGGCCATATGTATACAATGTACAGGAAGCATCCCGGACCACCTCTTCATAATGGTCCATGGCCCGGTTGACAACGCCGGTCCGGCAGACCGTAAGAAGCCTGGATTTATAATAGAGATACTCCTCAAAGCTTTCGTGCTCCTTTGGTCCGATATGGTCCGGGGAAATATTGGTAAACAGGCCGAGATCAAAGCAGATGCCGCCCACCCGGTGGAGCATCATGGCCTGGGAGGAGACCTCCATGACCATATGGGTGCAGCCTGCCTCCACCATTTTTGCAAAATATTCCTGTACCAGATAGGATTCCGGGGTGGTGTTGGCTGTGGCATATTTTTCCGTGCCGATGACAGCCCCATTGGTGCCGATGAGCCCCACCTTTTTACCGGCGGCCTCCAGGATGGCCTTCACCATATAGCTGGTGGTGGTCTTCCCCTTGGTCCCTGTGATCCCGATGGTCACCAGCTTTTCGGCCGGATAGCCGAATCTGGCTGCGGAAAGCTCCGCCAGGGCCAGACGTCCGTTTTCCACCCGGAGCACCGTCACATCCCCGGGTACCGTCACATCCTTTTCTGTCACCAGGACCCGGCAGCCCTTCTCCAGGACCTCCGGGATAAAGGTATGGGAATCCCTGGCGCTCCCTCTGATGCAGACAAATACCGTATGGGGCCGCGCCTTTCTGGAATCGTAGACCACATCCTCCACATCCTCGTCCAGGCTTCCCTGTACCAGGGTGTACGCCAGTCTTCCAAGCCAGTCTCTGATCTTCATTGTCCACTCTCCTTCTGTCAAGTCCAAAAACAGGCGGGGTCCGCCGTATACGGACCAGGGCCCCGCCTGTTCTTCCTTTTACTTAGAATAATCCTGTGATCTTTCCGTTCTCATCCACATCGATGCTGTCGGCTGCCGGTTTTTTCGGAAGGCCCGGCATGGTCATAATGGCTCCTGTCAGGGCCACCACGAAGCCGGCTCCGGCGCTCACATATACGTCGCGGACCGTCAGCTCAAAGCCCTCGGGCCGTCCCAGCTTCGTCTGGTCGTCGGATAAGGAATACTGGGTCTTTGCCATGCAGACCGGAAGCTCAGAAAAGCCCATGTCTGTGATCTTGGCAATGGCCTTCTTTGCAGCCGGGGAATAGGATACGCTTCCGGCTCCGTAGATCTCCTTTGCAATGGTCTCAATCTTCTCAGCGATCCCCAGGCTGTCTTCGTATAAGGGCTTAAAGTGGCTTTCCTTTGTCTCCAGGGTCTTGAGGACCTTCTCCGCCAGCTCCATGCCGCCGTCGCCGCCCTTGGCCCATACCTCGGACAGAGCGAACTCACAGCCTCTTTCCTCACAGAAGTTCTTAATGAACTCGTATTCTGCCGGAGTATCTGTTAAGAAGGAGTTTAAGGTCACCACCACCGGAACCTGGTATTTCTGGATATTTTCAATGTGCTTTTCCAGATTCACGATACCCTTTTTAAGGGCCTCCAGGTTCTCTGTGGAAAGCTGATCCTTGGGAACGCCGCCGTTGTACTTTAAAGCACGGACCGTGGCTACCAGGACCACCGCATCCGGCTTTAATCCGGCCTTCCGGCACTTGATATCAAAGAATTTCTCTGCTCCCAGGTCTGCGCCGAAGCCTGCCTCCGTGACGGTGATGTCAGAAAGCTTCAGGGCCGTTCTGGTGGCCATGACGCTGTTGCAGCCGTGGGCGATGTTGGCGAAGGGGCCGCCGT
>NZ_JAXXBR010000116.1:0-13872 GCF_037242085.1 Alitiscatomonas sp.
AAACGCAAGAACCTGTAAGGGTCCGAGAAAGACAGTAGCAAACAAGAAGAAATAAGTTTTGTAACCAGTAGGTGAAAATGAATCACGTTGCATGTTTTAAAGACAGGAAACAGGGTTCAATATTCGAGAAAGTAGGTTAGTTTAAAATGGCTAAAAAAGTGTCCACTGCAAAGAAAGTGACAAAAAAGCGTATTAAGAAAAACGTTGAACGCGGACAGGCGCACATCCAGTCATCTTTTAACAACACAATCGTGACATTAACAGATGCACAGGGAAATGCTTTATCTTGGGCAAGTGCAGGCGGTCTGGGATTTAGAGGTTCAAGGAAATCTACTCCATATGCAGCGCAGATGGCTGCAGAAACTGCAACTAAGGCAGCTCTTGTACATGGTTTAAAGTCCGTTGACGTTATGGTAAAAGGACCTGGTTCTGGCCGTGAGGCTGCGATCCGTGCCCTTCAGGCATGTGGCCTGGAAGTAACAAGCATTAAGGACGTAACACCGGTTCCGCACAACGGATGCCGCCCGCCCAAACGTAGAAGAGTCTAATTAGGAGGAAAAACAATGGCAGTTGATAGAGTTCCTGTTCTTAAAAGATGCAGATCCCTTGGTCTTGATCCCATTTATTTAGGAATAGATAAAAAATCCAACAGAGAATCCAAAAAAGGCAACAAGAAAGTAAGTGAGTACGGCCTTCAGTTAAGAGAAAAGCAGAAAGCAAAATTCATTTACGGTGTGCTTGAGAAGCCTTTCCGCAACTACTACAAGAAAGCTGAGCGCTTAAACGGACAGACTGGTGAAAACTTGATGATCCTGTTAGAGAGCAGACTTGACAACGTTCTGTTCCGTATGGGCTTCGGCAGAACAAGAAAAGAGACAAGACAGATCGTTGACCACAAGCACGTTCTTGTAAACGGCAAGTGCGTAAACATCCCGTCTTATCTTGTAAAAGCCGGTGATGTGATCGAAATCAAAGAGAAGCACAAAGGCGACACAAGATACAAGATGATCCTTGACGTGACTGCTGGCCGTCTGATCCCGGCCTGGTTAGAGGTTGACCAGGAGAACTTAAAGGGTACAGTGAAAGCTCTGCCCACAAGAGAAGAGATCGACGTTCCGGTTGATGAGATGCTCATCGTAGAGTTATACTCCAAATAAAAATGATTCACCGAAGCGGCAGCTGCCGGGGCCCGGCCTGTTTTATACGGGCCTGGTTTCTGTGGGCCGCCGCTTCGCGGCATTTTGTTGCCCAGCATGTAAAAAAAGGTCCTCCGGGCCTTTTTTGAGCCAAAGCATACCCAAAAGGAGGGGCTTTTTGTGTTCGATTTTGAGAAACCAAACATTGAGATTGCTGAAATTTCTGAAGATAAGAAATACGGGAAGTTTGTCGTAGAGCCGCTGGAGAGGGGCTACGGTACAACTCTGGGTAACTCCCTGAGAAGAATCATGCTTTCTTCTTTACCGGGTTCTGCTGTCAGCCAGGTGAAAATCGACGGAGTTCTGCATGAGTTCAGTTCCATTTCCGGTGTCAAGGAAGATGTGACTGAGATCATCATGAACGTTAAGAGCTTAGCGATCAAGAATAACAGCGATACAAACGAGCCGAAGACCGCCTACATCGAGTTTGAGGGCGAGGGTGTCATCACAGCCGCCGATATCCAGACGGACGCTGACATCGAGATCTTAAACCCGGAGCAGGTCATCGCCACCTTAAGCGGCGGAGCCGACAGTAAGTTCTATATGGAGCTTACCATCACCAACGGCCGCGGCTATGTAAGTGCTGATAAGAACAAGAGCGACGACCTTCCCATCGGCGTGATCGCCGTGGATTCCATCTATACACCAGTTGAGCGTGTCAACATGGCTGTTGAAAATACCCGTGTGGGTCAGATGACAGACTATGACAAGCTGACACTGGAGATCTACACCAACGGCACGCTTGATCCGGATGAGGCCGTGAGCCTTGCAGCGAAGGTCTTAAGCGAGCATCTGAATCTCTTTATCGATCTTTCTGAAAACGCCAAGACCGCAGAGGTTATGGTGGAGAAAGAGAATAATGAAAAAGAAAAAGTTCTTGAGATGAACATTGACGAGCTGGAGCTTTCCGTTCGTTCCTATAACTGTCTCAAGAGAGCAGGCATCAACACAGTTGAAGAGCTCTGCAGCCGTACCTCCGAGGACATGATGAAGGTGAGAAACCTTGGAAGAAAGTCCCTGGAAGAGGTACTGGCAAAGTTAAAGGAGCTGGGCTTACAGCTCAATTCCAGCGACGAGCAGTAATTTTTAGAAACAGCACTGGGGCGGTAAGACCAAAGATGCGCGTCCCGGCGCAGGACAATTTATGGAAATACGGCGGCTGTCCAGTAAGACCAGAAGATGCGTGGATGGCTGTCCCACAAATGGAGGATTAAAATCATGGCAGGTTACAGAAAACTTGGAAGAACTTCTGATCAGAGAAAGGCTATGTTAAGAAGCCAGGTAACAAATCTTTTATATCATGGAAAGATCGTTACCACTGAGGCAAGAGCCAAAGAAGTAAAGAAGATTGCTGAGGGCATCATTGCTCTGGCAGTGAAGGAAAAAGATAACTTCGAGACTGTAAAGGTTACAGCCAAGGTTGCCCGCAAGGACAAAGACGGCAAGAGAGTCAAAGAGGTTGTTGACGGAAAGAAAGTAACCGTTTACGATGAAGTTGAGAAGGAGATCAAGAAGGATATGCCGTCCAGACTTCACGCAAGAAGACAGATGTTAAAGACTCTGTACGGTGTAACAAACGTTCCGACTGCTGCAGCAGGCAGAAAGAGAAACACAAAGAAGGTTGATCTTCCGGCTAAGTTATTCGACGAGGTCGCTCCCAAGTACGTTTCCCGCAACGGTGGATATACCCGTATCGTAAAGATCGGCCAGCGTAAGGGCGACGGCGCTATGGCAGTTCTTCTTGAGTTAGTTTAATCATAGTTCATATCGTACCATCAAAGGCAGACGTTCACTGGGAAATGTTTCCCGGAGGCCGTCTGCCTTATTTTTGCCACGATTTTTCACACTTTTGCCACAGGAATGAAAGAATATCTTAAGTTGACGGAGTATGGCCCTGGAAGGTATAATGATTGTAGAAAATAAGGAAAGGATAACCAGTGAACAGGGGGGACGACCATGAAACAGACATTAAAAAATATGAGGATCAGAAAATGGATGGGAGTGCTCTTTGCCGCAGTTCTTATGACAGCCCTGGGAGCCCAGACGGCCCTTGCGTCTACGGATTATGTAAAGAGTATCAGCATTACCCTAGATGTGGCTCCGGTTCCCGGAGAGGATCTTCCAGCCCTTCATTATGGATATACAGGTGATACGGGCTATGAGGTAAAAATCCCAAGCAACGAAAGATATGAGATCGTTTCAGCAGAATGGGGATCCAAGGTGGACGAGGCAAGACTTGGAGGTACCTACACCATTAAGATCACTCTGGAAACACTCAACGACTACCGGTTCAGCTCCAGCTACTCTTCTTCCAAGGTGACTGTAAGAGGCGGAGATTTTGTAAGTGCCAAGAGACAGGGAAGCGGCAAGCTTCTGGTGACGGTAAAAACCGATCCGGCCAAGGGCGACCTGGAGGAGCCTGAGGAAGCATACTGGAGCAGCGGAAAATACACCAGCTCTAAATTCGGTTATGCAGACTGGGAGAAGGTGGAGGATGCGGCTTATGACGTGTATCTGTACCGGGGTTCCAAGACCATAAAAAAGGTAACGGACCTGCACACCTCCTCTTATAACTTTTATCCCTATATGACATCTGAAGGAACGTATACCTTCCGTGTGCGGGCCGTACCGGCGGACAGCTCAGTTTCCAAATATGCGAAAAAGAGCGACTGGGTCACCTCTGACGAGCTCTATGTGGATGAGGATGAGGTATCCGATGGCTCCGGTCAGGATAAGGATGATAAAAACGACTGGGAAGACTGGTACGACCGGGACGGCTGGGATAACGTCGGAAACCAGGTGGGCTGGATCGAGAGAAGCGGCCGGTGGCGCTTCCGGTATCCCGACGGGACCTACATCCGTGACAGCTGGGGAAAGATCAGCGGCGTCTGGTATCTGTTTGACGGCAACGGCGATATGCTGACCGGCTGGCAGCTCCGGAGCGGGATCTACTATTATATGGATACCAGCGGAGCCATGAGGACCGGCTGGCTTCTGGATAAAAATGTCTGGTACTTCCTGAAGGATGACGGGGCCATGGCTGTGGGCTGGATCCAGCTTGGCGATAAGGCGTACTATCTGAATGGAAGCGGAGCCATGGTGACCGGTTGGCAGACCATCGACGACCAGATCTATTACTTCTATCCCGACGGCCATAAGGCGGTCAACGAGGTCATCGACGGCTTTTATGTGGATATGAACGGCGTGTGGAAACGGCCGTAAAATAGGAGGTTTCAACTTATGGTAAAAGGATTTAGGATAAAAGGGCTGGCCAGCATTATGCTGGCCGGCGTATTCTGCTTTTGTGCGGCAGTACCGGTGCTGGCGGCTGGAACGGTCCGCTCTCTGAACCTGAGGTTTGAGGATCAGTATGAGCTGGGAGTGATCGTGGAGCCGGAGATCACCTGTGTGAGCGCCGGGATCTCCATCGATTCCGTTACCTGGGAAAAGGATACGGATCAGTGGAAGCCTGGAAAGAAGGTAACGGCTGTCATTGAGGTCTCCAGTGACGGCGGCCGGGAGTTCCTCTCCAGCTATGGAGCGGAGTCCTGCAAGATCTCCGGAGCCAGGCTGACCTCTGCAAAGGGAGACGGGGATACGGCCATTATAAAGGCAAGCTATTACCCGGTGGTCCAGCTGGACTCCCCGGAGGAGGCCGGATGGAGTGCGGAAAATCCCCAGAAGGCAGTCTGGAAGAAAGCAGATCATGCCACGGCTTATGGGATCCGTCTCTACCGGGACGGATATCTGGTTCGGAACATCACTGCCACAGGAACGTCAAAGGATCTTTCGGAATATATGACAAAAGAGGGCAGCTATTACTATGAAATCCGTTCCATGGCTAAAGACGATTCCGATAGGAAATATATGAAGTCCAGCGAATATCTCACATCATCAGGAAAGCTTCTGGACGATATGGGAGATACGGAGGGCCGTTGGAGAACCTATACGGATGGGAAGAAATATGAAGGCGCGGACGGTGAGGTAGTAAAGGACCAGTGGTATAAGATCATGAACCAGTGGTACTACTTCGATGAGAATGGAACTGCGGCTACCGGCTGGAGACAGATAGACGGGATCTGGTACCGGATGGATCCGGAGGGCGTGATGCTCACCGGGTGGCAGAAGGTGGACGGCGTCTGGTATTATCTGAATCCGGACGGCTCCATGGCCGTGGGTTGGATCATGGATTCTCCAGGCCAGTGGTACTACTTAAACAGTGACGGGTCCATGGCGGCAGATACGGTAATAGACGGCTGCAGGCTGGATCCCAGCGGCCTCTGGGTGGAATAAGGAAATATGAAAAATAAATCGTGGGCGGTATGGCGGAAGCTGTGCGGCCCACTGTTGCGATTTGTTTTGTAAAATCTCTTGACGAACCGGAAATTATCAACTACACTTTAGGAACGAGTAAACAATCTGGAAAACGGATCAGACAGGCAGCCTGCTGCGTTCCGGCCGGGACCTGCCTGGAAAGAAAGGCCAGCTATGGGAATCATACGAGCAGTAAATCTGATATTTGACTATATCAGACACGATGAAGAGACAGATAAGGACGAGGTGAGCCATGCCCTCCGGGGGGTGAACCTGGATATCGAGGAGGGGAGCTTTGTGGCCATTCTGGGCCATAACGGCTCTGGAAAATCCACCTTTGCCAAGCTGATGAACGGGATCCTCCTTCCTTCGGATGGAACGGTCTATATTTCCGACATGAAGACCAGCGACGAGGAGCATCTCTGGGACGTGAGGAAGACCGCCGGCATGGTATTCCAGAACCCGGATAACCAGATCATCGGCAATGTGGTGGAAGAGGACGTGGGCTTTGGACCGGAAAATATGGGCGTGCCCACAGACGAGATCTGGAAGCGGGTGGACCGGAGCCTGGAAGCCGTGGGAATGACGGCGTACCGTCTCCAGTCGCCCAATAAGCTTTCCGGCGGCCAGAAGCAGCGGGTGGCCATTGCAGGCGTCATGGCCATGAAGCCCCAGTGCATCGTCCTGGACGAGCCCACGGCCATGCTGGACCCCAACGGCCGCAAGGAAGTCATAAAAACGGTCCATGAGCTCAACAAACAGGAAGGGATCACGGTCCTTCTGATCACCCACTATATGGAGGAGGTCATCGACGCGGACCGGGTGGTGGTCATGGATGCAGGCCATGTGGTCATGGACGGAACGCCCAGGGAGGTGTTTTCCCGGGTGAAGGAACTGAAACGATACAGCCTGGACGTGCCCCAGGTGACGGAGCTGGCCGATGAGCTGAAGGCCGCCGGCATGGAGATCCCCTGCGGGATCCTGACCATTGACGAGCTGGTGGCGGCCCTGGAGCCGCTGTTAAAAAGAAAAGAGGCTTAAATGGCAATCGAAGTAAAAAACCTGTGCCATATCTATGGACAGGATACCATATTTGAACAGTACGCGCTGAAAAACGTGGATCTGACCATCAGAGACGGGGAGTTTATCGGCCTGATCGGCCATACAGGCTCGGGAAAATCCACGCTGACCCAGCATTTAAACGGACTTTTAAAGGCCAGCAGCGGCGATATCCTCTATAATGGAGAGAGTATTTACAGAGAAGGCTTTTCCATGAAGGAGCTGCGGAGCCATGTGGGCCTGGTGTTCCAGTATCCGGAGCACCAGCTTTTCGAGGTGGATGTGCTCACCGACGTATGCTTTGGGCCGAAGAACCAGGGATTGTCCCAGGAGGAGGCAGAAGCCCGGGCAAGGGAGGCTCTGGCCTTAACCGGCCTGGACGAGAGCTTTTATAAGCAGTCCCCCTTTGAGCTTTCCGGAGGCCAGAAGCGCCGGGTGGCCATTGCGGGAG
Source organism: Alitiscatomonas sp. (assembly GCF_037242085.1). Lineage (NCBI taxonomy): Bacteria > Bacillati > Bacillota > Clostridia > Lachnospirales > Lachnospiraceae > Alitiscatomonas > Alitiscatomonas sp. The sequence continues at coordinate 7,021 of NZ_JAXXBR010000116.1, forward strand.
TCCTGGCCATGAAGCCGGAGGTACTGATCCTGGACGAACCCACAGCAGGCCTGGATCCCAAAGGACGGGACGATATCCTGGGCCTGGTGGCAAGGCTCCATGCCGAACAGGGCATGACGGTGATCCTGGTGTCCCACAGTATGGAGGACGTGGCCCGGTACGTATCCCGTCTGGTGGTCATGAACCATGGGGAAAAGGTTTTCGATGGGACGCCCAGGGAGGTGTTCCGCCACTATAAGGAGCTGGAGGCCATGGGCCTGGCGGCTCCCCAGATCACCTATGTGGTCCATGCCCTGCGGGAGCGGGGGATCCCGGTGGATGAGGATATCACCACGGTGGAGGAAGCGCGGGATGCGATCCTGGCCCTGTGGAAAAAGGCCAAAGGGACCGGCTGCTGCGGGGAGGATAAGACATGTTAAGAGATATTACGCTGGGCCAGTATTACCCGGTGGACTCGGTGCTCCACCGGATGGATCCCAGGACAAAGCTGTTCGGGACCCTGGTATATATCGTGACGCTGTTCATTGCGGATTCTGTATGGGCCTACGGCCTGGCCGCCCTGTTTTTGGCAGCCGCCATCCGCCTGTCCAGGGTGCCGATGAAATTTATGGTGCGCGGGCTGAAATCCATTGTGATCCTGCTCCTCATCAGCGTCAGCTTCAATCTGTTCCTGACACCGGGAACACCGATCTTTAAGATCGGCTTTCTTCAGATGACCTGGGAAGGCCTGGAATTTGCGGCCTTTATGGCGGTGCGTCTGATCTTCCTGGTGCTGGGCTCCACGATCCTGACCCTTACGACCACGCCCAACCAGCTGACCGACGGTCTGGAAAAAAGCCTGGGCTTTATGGGAAAGATCGGAGTCCCGGTCCATGAGGTGTCCATGATGATGTCCATTGCCCTGCGGTTCATTCCGATCCTCATTGAGGAGACCGATAAGATCATGAAGGCCCAGATGGCCAGAGGGGCTGATTTTGAAAGCGGGAATCTGATCCAGAGGGCCAAGGCCATGGTGCCTCTCCTGGTGCCGCTGTTCATCTCCGCGTTCCGGAGGGCCACAGATCTGGCTATGGCCATGGAAGCCCGGTGCTACCGCGGCGGCGAGGGGCGCACAAAGATGAAGCCTCTCCGTTATGAAAAGCGAGACAGGATCACATATCTGGTCTATGCCGGATATTTCCTGCTGTTCCTGGCGGCCAAAGCCGCAGCGTAACGGGAGATGGGATCGATATAGAATATTTTGAGGGATCATTTTATGAAACGGATAAAAATGACTGTGGCATACGACGGGACGGGCTACTGCGGCTGGCAGCTGCAGCCCAACGGCGTTACCATTGAGGAAATTTTAAATGGGACTCTTTCAGAACTTCTGAAAGAGCCTGTTTGCGTTATCGGGGCCAGCCGGACGGACTCCGGCGTCCATGCCCTGGGGAATGTGGCGGTGTTTGACACGGAAAGCAGGATTCCGGGAGAAAAGCTTTGCTATGCGGTGAACCAGAAGCTGCCGGAGGATATCCGGGTGCTGGAGTCGGAGGAGGTGCCCCTGGACTGGCATCCCAGAAAGCAGAACAGCGTAAAAACGTATGAATATAAGATCTTAAATTGCCGCATCAGCGTGCCCACCCGGCGGCTGTACGCCCATTTCTGTTATTACAGCCTGGATGTGGAAAAGATGCGCCAGGGAGCCGCATATCTTCTGGGAGAGCATGATTTCTCCAGCTTCTGTTCCTCCGGCCATCAGGCGGAGGAGACGGTGCGGACTCTTTATGATATTTCAGTGGACCGGGGAACGGATGATATCATCACCATCCGGTTAAAGGGCAGCGGATTTCTCTACAACATGGTCCGGATCATTGCCGGGACCTTAATGAAAGTGGGCATGGGAGTCTGGCCGCCGGAGCATGTGAAGGAGATCCTGGAGGCCAGGGACAGGAAGGAGGCAGGGGAAACGGCCCCGGCCAGAGGGCTCACCATGGTGGGGATCGAATATGAAAAGGAACCGGCTCTTATGGTGACCGGAGAAAATGAGCACTGGAGCTACATCCTGGACCAGGCAGAGCTGGAAACATCGAAGACCTCGGTGCTTAAGATCCTTTTCTGCGAGCCGGAGGAGGTGATCCGGCTGGTGCGCCGCATGGTCCACCAGGCGTACTGGAACGGCGCGGAGACTGTGTTCGTAGAAGCGCCGGAGGCCTGCGGGCTGAACGGAGCGGAGACATATGGCTTTTACCGTCTGGTGCAGGCGGAGAACGGCCGGTGGAGGGCTGTGGAAAAACGCCTGGTTTAGGGGACATTGGACGCTGTCCTATTGATTTACGGGGAAAAGTCGGATAAAATAGCAGTAGGAAAAAAGAGCGAAACAGGAGGGACAGGTATATGTATTATGTGGATTTAAACAGTGATCTGGGAGAGAGCTTTGGAAATTATACCATCGGCATGGACCGGGAGATCTTAAAGTATGTGTCCTCCGCCAATGTGGCCTGCGGCTGGCACGCCGGAGATCCCATGGTCATGGCAGAGACGGTGGCCATGGCCAGGGAATACAAAACAGCGGTGGGCGCGCATCCGGGCTTTCCCGACCTTATGGGCTTTGGCCGCCGGAACATGAACGTGACGCCGGAGGAGGCCAAGGCCTATGTGAAATACCAGCTGGGAGCTCTCATGGCCTTTACTGGGAGCCTGGGAATGAAGCTCCAGCATGTGAAGCCCCACGGAGCCCTTTATAATATGGCGGCAGTGGATGAAAAGCTGGCCAGGGCCATGTGCGAGGCTGTATATGAGGTGGATAGGGATATCATCTTCATGGGGCTGGCTGGCTCCTGGATGGTGAAGGCAGCAGAGGAAACGGGCCTTAAGGCAGCCAGCGAGGTCTTTGCGGACCGGGCGTACAATGACGATGGGACCCTGGTGTCCAGAAAGTTTCCCGGCGCTGTCATAAAGGATGAGGAGCTGGCCATCCGCCGGGTGGTGCGGATGGTAAAGGAAGGGACCGTGGAGACCATAAACGGACACGAGATCGCCATCCGGGCCGACTCCATCTGCGTCCACGGGGACAATCCCAAGGCCCTGGAATTTGTGAAAAATATCCGGGAAGCCCTGGCCGCCGAGGGCGTGGAGGTACGGAGCCTGGCGGAGCGGTAAGATCAGGCGGGGACGCGGACCGGCGGCCTGGGAAAGCCGGACGGCCTGCGGAAAGAAAGGGGAGATTCTGCTGTGGAAAAGATAAAATATCTGGTTTCCGGCGACTGCACGGTCTGCGTGGAATTTGGAAATGAGATCAGCCCGGAGATCAACCGGAGGATCCGGGCGTTTAAGATCGCTTTGGAAAAGGAAGCCATAGACGGAGTGGTGGAGACCATCCCCACCTACCGGTCCTTATCAGTGGTGTACAGGCCGGAGGTGATCCGGTTCGGGGAGCTGACAAAGAAGTTTGACGCAGTCCTGGAGACCATGGACAGCATCCAGATCCCGCCGCCGTCGGTCATCGAGATCCCTGTGCTCTACGGCGGGGACATGGGGCCGGATCTGGAATTTGTGGCGGCCCATAACCATAAGACCCCGGAGGAGGTCGTAAGGATCCATACGTCCGGGGAATATCTGATCTATATGCTGGGCTTTATCGCCGGCTTCCCGTACCTGGGAGGCATGAGCCGGGAGATCGCAGCGCCGAGGCTTAAAAGCCCCCGGGTAAAGATCGAGGGAGGCTCTGTGGGCATTGCCGGGGAGCAGACGGGGATCTATCCGGTGGCGTCTCCCGGCGGCTGGCAGCTGATCGGACGGACGCCTCTGAAGCTTTACGATGCAGAACGGGAAAAGCCGGTGCTCCTGGAGGCCGGCCAGTATATAAAATTCCGCGCAGTGGACGAGGCGGAGTACGAAGCCATCGAAAAGCAGGTGGAGGCCGGCACGTACCAGTATGTGGTCTTCCATAAGGAGGTGGAGTAATGGGGATCCGGATCCTGAACGGAGGTTTCCTCACAACGGTCCAGGACATGGGCCGCTACGGCAGCCAGGAAACGGGAATGGCCGTGTCCGGCGTCATGGACACCAGGGCTGCGGCACTGGCGGACATTCTGGTGGGAAACGATGAAAACGAGGCGGTCCTGGAAGTGACCATGATGGGACCCATAATGGAATTTACAGAGGATGAGCTGATCGCTGTTACCGGCGGCGACCTGGGCGCAAAGGTGGACGGAAATCCCCTGCCCCGGTATGAGGCGGTCCTTATAAAGGCGGGGCAGACCGTAAGCTTCGGCGGCATGTATGGAGGAAGCCGGGCTTACGTGGCGTTTGCAGGCGGTCTTGACGTGCCCGTGGTCATGGGCAGCCGCTCCACCAACCTGAAGGCGAAGATCGGCGGGATCGAAGGAAGAAAGCTGGGAGCGGGAGATGAGATCGGCTTCCGGTCGCCAAAGACCTGGCTTCCCAACATGGCCGCTAGAAAGCTTCTCCTTCCGGAGCTTTCCTCCAGAGAGCATACGCTGCGGGTGGTCATGGGGCCCCAGGACGACTGCTTTACAGAGGAAGGGATCTCCACGTTTTTAGGAAGCGCCTATACCATTTCCAACGAGTATGACCGTATGGGCTGCAGGATGGAGGGACCAGTCATTGCCCATAAAAACGGCGGAGACATCATCACTGACGGCATCAGCTTCGGCGCGGTCCAGGTGCCGTCCCATGGAAACCCCATTGTGATGATGGCAGACCACCAGACCACCGGCGGATATACAAAGATCGCCTGTGTGATCTCCGTGGACCTTCCGGAGCTGGCCCAGTGCATGCCCGGCCATACGGTCCGCTTTAAGAAGATAGGGATCGAAGAGGCCCAGGAGCTATACTGTCAGTGGCGGGATTATCTGAAACGGCTGGAGAAAGAGCTGAACTGCCCTGCGGAGTCTGCATCAGAGTTACAGGCAGTGGGACTGGCAGCAGCGGTAAACGAGGACCGGAGGTACTGGGGAGACCATGGGACCTACCGGGTGGTGGTCAATGGAACAGAATTCCTGGTGGAGCTTAAGCGGGAAACAGAACAGTTCCGGTAAAGGAGGAAGAGATGGCTTTTGATATTACACCGTATGTGGATAAGACCCCGGCAGAGGTACGGGCGCTGATCCGGGAGGGAGTGATCGATTTTCCCACTGCCGGTATGTGTCGGGGATACGCCCAGGCGAACCTGGTGATCCTGCCGCCGGAGTATGCGGCGGATTTTGAAGAGTTTACCAGAAGGAATCCGTTTGCATGCCCCGTTCTGGAGATCGTCCGGGGAACGCCGGAGACCCATGATATGGGAGAGGGAGCCAATATCGTTACAGATATCCCCAGGTACCGGGTCTATGAAAACGGAGTCTTCACAAAAGAGCTTACAGACGCGTCTGCATACTGGAAAGAGGGATATACGGGCTTTCTCATCGGCTGCTCCTTTTCCTTTGAGGAGGCGCTGATGGAGGCTGGGATCCAGGTACGCCACATTGCCCAGGGCCGGAACGTGCCCATGTATAAGACGAATATAGAGACTGTGAAGGCCGGCCCCTTTGAAGGCCCCATGGTCTGCTCCATGCGGCCCATGACGCCGGAGAATGCAAGAAAGGCGTATGCGATCACAGAAAAGATGCCCAATGTCCATGGTGCTCCGGTCCATATGGGAGATGGGGCGGAGATTGGGATCAGGGACATCATGAAGCCGGATTACGGCGATGCAGTGGATCTCTATGAGGGAGAGATCCCCGTATTCTGGCCCTGCGGCGTGACCCCTCAGGCAGCAGTGGAGCATGCAAAGCCGCCGGTGGTCATTACCCATGCGCCCGGACATATGTTTATCACGGATATTAAAAATTCTGAGCTCAACGGATACCTGGAGGCACGGAAGAGGAAGGCGGAGTAAAACCGGAAAAACCTTGATTTTTCGGCTGGATTTCGAGAAAAAATGGTTGACACACCCGGAAGAGTATAATATAATGTATAACTGTGACATCGGTTGAAAATACTGTTACCAAAGCCCCGGAAGCAGTGTTTTACGATAAATGAACAAAGTTGAGTTAAGCACAAACAGGAGGTCAACCCATGAAGAGCTTTATGGCTAGTCCGGCAACAATCGAAAGAAAATGGTATGTAGTTGACGCTACGGGATATACATTAGGACGTTTAGCATCTGAAGTAGCTAAGGTATTAAGAGGAAAGAACAAACCGATCTTCACTCCTCACATCGACTGCGGCGACTACGTGATCGTAGTAAATGCTTCCAAGGTAAAAGTAACAGGTAAGAAGTTAGACCAGAAGGTATATTACAGCCACTCCGATTATGTGGGCGGAATGAAAGAGACCACATTAAAAGAGATGATGGCTAAGAAGCCCGAGAAGGTTGTTGAGTTAGCAGTTAAGGGTATGCTCCCGAAGGGACCGTTAGGAAGAAGCATGATGACTAAGCTTCACGTATACGCTGGCGCTGACCACGAGCAGGCAGCACAGAAGCCGGAAGTATTAGAAATCAAATTTTAATCGAGGTCTGAAAGGAGGAAATCACAATGGCTAACGCAAAATTCTACGGAACAGGAAGAAGAAAAAAATCTATCGCCAGAGTATATCTTACTCCGGGTACAGGTAAGATCACTATCAATAAGAGAGACATCGACGAGTATCTTGGTCTTGAGACCTTAAAGCTCATCGTTCGTCAGCCGCTTGTTGCTACTGAGACAGCTGACAAGTTCGACGTATTAGTAAACGTTCGCGGCGGCGGATGCTCCGGACAGGCTGGCGCTATCCGTCACGGCATCTCCAGAGCCCTGCTTCATGCAGACGCTGAGTACCGTCCGGTATTAAAGAAAGCTGGTTTCTTAACAAGAGATCCGCGTATGA
>NZ_JAXXBR010000117.1:0-13791 GCF_037242085.1 Alitiscatomonas sp.
TCGGCATCAAGGCCACCTTAAGGGCTAAGGAATCTTGACGCGTTTTTTCGGTCTGGGGGAATTGGGCGCCTGGTTTTCTGCGGTGAACGCAGAAACCAGATGCGCGATGGTATAATGTCTGTTTTACAGACATTATACCACAGACAGCTGCGGATTGGCATGTATACAGACAGATTTTTCCTTCTTTCCTCCCGGTCCCCAGGCCTGTTCCGGGTCTGGCGGATCCACTTTTCCCCTTTTATCATAGAATAATCTTACAGAAACGAAAAAGGGGAGATTTTATGAATGAGAACAGAAAGGTCATCATCGATGCCGGTCATGGAGGACCGGAGCCGGGAGCCGTATATAATGGAAGGAAGGAAAAAAACGATACCTTAAGACTGGCCTTTGACCTGGGAAGCGCCCTGGAGCGCCGGGGGATCCAGGTATCCTACACCCGGGTGGAGGATGTATACGATACCCCCTATGAGAAGGCCGCCATGGGAAACCAGTCGGGCGCAGACTTTTTTGTGTCCATCCACAGGAATGCCATGCCCGTGCCGGGAACCGGATCGGGGATCGAAAATCTGGTGTTTTCTTCCTCCGGCACAGCCGGACTGCTGGGAAAAAACATCGGCCGGCAGCTGGCGGCTGTGGGCTGGACGGATCTGGGCGTCAAGGAGAGACCGAGCCTGGTGGTCCTCCGCCGGACGAAAATGCCGGCGGTGCTGGTGGAAGCCGGATTCCTTGACAATGAAAAGGACAACGCCTTTTTTGACGCCAATCTGGCAGCCACAGCCGATGCCATCGCCGACGGCATCCTTGAGACCTTTGAGGAGCTGGAGGCCCGGGAGGACCAGGCGGCCAGCGGGGAGATCCCTGGATTTTATATGGTGCAGACCGGGGTGTTCCGGCTGCGCTCCAATGCCGAGGCCCAGCTTCAGGAGCTGAAGGACCAGGGCTTTCCAGCCTTTATGACCGTAAAGGACGGCCTTTTCTATGTGCGGGCCGGGGCGTTCCGGGAGATGGACAACGCGGTGCAGATGGAGCGCCGTCTGAGGCGGCTGGGCTACGGGACTCTGATCACAAGATCCTGAAAAAGGGCTTAAAATCCAGTGGGGAATGTGGTATGATAAAGCTGTCAGAAACATATGTAAACACGTTGAAATTTTCATGAAAAACAACAGAAGGGGGCGCTTTTATGGAAAAACAGAATCTGATCATCACCATCGGCCGCCAGTACGGCAGCGGCGGAGCGGAAGTCGGGAAGAAGCTGGGCCAGAGGATGGGCCTGGACGTTTATGACAAAGAGATACTGAAGATGACTTCCGATGAGAGCGGGATCCGGGAAAGCTATTTTCACCTGGCCGACGAGCGGGCGGGAAAAAAGCTGCTTTATAAGATCGTCCAGTCCCTGATCCCGGAAAATACGTCCCCTTCCACAGGCTCCGACCTGGTATCCGCCGACAATCTGTTCCGGTTCCAGTCTGCGGTCATCCGGCGTCTGGCCCAGGAGGAATCCTGTATTTTCATTGGCCGCTGCGCCGACCATGTGCTGGCGGGAACCGAGCGGCTGGTGAGGATCTTCATCTACGCGGACATGGAGGCCAGGATCCAGAGGATCCGGGAAAAGGGCTATTATGAGGAACATGAGATCGCCAGAAATATCCGGCGCATGGACCGGGAACGGCGGGATTATCACCGGTATTACACAGGAAAAGAATGGGAGAACGTGGAAAACTATGATATGATGCTGAATTCCGGGGTCCTGGGTACAGACGGCTGCGTGGAATGTATTTTGTCCTACCTTAAGATCCGCGGTCTGTATCCGGCATAGGCCGGGAGGGGCGGGTTTTTTTGGAGGCCGGGAAGGCCGGGCTCCGGGAAACCCGCTCTTGCAGTTTGGCCTTCCAGTTGCTATAATATCGGAAGCCATCATAGTTGGAAACAAGGAGATAGAAAACAATGGAGCATAAGAAGATAAGCGCCGTGATCTTTGACATGGACGGCGTGATCGTGGACAGCGAGTTTGTATATATGGATTACCTTCTGGAGTTTGCCAGGAAAAAGAATCCGGAGGTGACCATGGACCAGTTAAACCCCATGGTGGGCCTCAGCCGGAAGGACAGCTGGACGGTAATGAAAAATGCAGTGGACAACGGCCAGACCTGGGAGGAGCTGCGGGATGAATTTGCGGTCCTGGATATTTACAGCCAGGTGGACTATAAAAAGATCTTCCGGCCCGAGGCCTACACGACGGCCATGGAATTAAAAAAACGCGGCTACAAGGTGGCCCTGGCCTCCTCCACAGGCCCGAAGCTGATCGCCCGGATCATGGAGGAGACGGGGATGCGTCCCGTATTTGATCTGATCGTCAGCGGCGGCCAGTTTAAGCAGAGCAAGCCCAATCCGGAGATCTATCATTATACGGCCAAGACCCTGGGGATCCCGGAAGAGGAGTGCTTTGTGGTGGAGGATTCCACGGTGGGGATCCAGGCGGGAAAGGCGGCCGGGATGACCGTGGCAGCCCTGGAGGATGACCGGTTCGGCTTTGACCAGAGCCAGGCGGATATCCAGATCCGGCAGATCTCTGAGATCTTAAAATTTCTTCCGGGGACAGAAAATATAGTCCTCTGCGGAGCCAGCTCCTATGAGCAGAAGTATTATTTCAACCAGGATTTTAAGGCGCTGCCGGATCATATAAAAAAAGAGCTGCAGATCATGTGCGTGCTGTTCACCGAGGACATCGGCGGCGTCCTGACCATGGAGTTTACGCCGGAGGGGGAGCTGGAGTTTAAGGTCCAGGCCGACGATAAGGACTATTTATTTGATGAGATCGGCAGCGGCTTAAAGATCCGCCAGTACCAGAGGGAGAAAAAGGAACTTCTGGAGTCCCTGGAGCTGTATTACCGGGTGGTATTCCTGGGAGACAGCCTGGCGGACCTGGAAACAGAGGAGGAGACGGATGCGTGATCGGAAGAATGGAATAGGAAGGCAGGCGGTCCTGGCAGCGGTGTTTGCGGGGGCCTTGTCCATGGGGACCGTATCCGCCGATGCCCTTGCCTTTAATTTTGGTCCCGGCATGGAGGATCATGAGGTGATCATATATGACGGCCAGGCGGCCAACAATCCGGCCTATGACAACGGCTGGAGCGGCGGAGCCGGTCCCGGAGAGGTGGGAAATAATCCCATGGGAAACCAGGGACAGACAGAGGAAGAGGCCCTGTCCGGCGGCCCCAACTCCGAGGCGGCGAAAAAATATCTGGAGGACCAGGAACGGTCTCTTTATATATTCAGTACCTACCGGGGAGGGACCTGGGAAAAACTGGAGGATGGAAAATGGCGGCTGATGGCGTCTGACGGGCAGCCCGTTTCCAGCCAGTGGGGCTATGTGGATGGGAAAACGTATCTGCTGGACATGTACGGGATCATGCAGACCGGCTGGCAGATGGTCAATGGAAAATGGTATTATTTAAACAGTGTGGGAGCTATGCAGACGGGCTGGCTTCTGAAGGAGGGAAAATATTATTTTCTCAATGCAGACGGCAGTATGGCTGCCGGCTGGGTCAATTCCCAGGGGATCTGGTATTATTTTGACCAGCAGACTGGCGTCATGCAGACCAATACATATGTGGATGACGGCCGTTATGTGAACGCGGAAGGAGCCCTGGTACCATGAAGCTGACGATCGGAAATGTGACCCTGGACAACAATGTGATCCTGGCTCCCATGGCAGGGGTGACGGACCTTCCCTACCGGGTGCTGTGCCGGGAGCAGGGCTGCGGTCTGGTATGTATGGAGATGGTCAGCGCCAAGGCGGTGCTTTATAAAAACAGGAATACAAAGGAGCTTCTGGAGGTGGATCCCAGGGAACGGCCCGTATCCCTTCAGCTATTCGGGTCAGATCCGGAGATCTTGTCAAAGATCGCAGGAGAGCTGGAAGAGGGGCCCTACGATATTTTCGACATCAACATGGGCTGCCCGGTCCCAAAGATCGTTAAAAATGGAGAGGGCTCGGCGTTAATGAGGAACCCGAAGCTGGTGGAGGAGATCCTTTCCGCCATGGTGCGCACCCTTAAAAAACCAGTGACGGTGAAGATCCGCAAGGGCTTTGACGATTCATCCGTCAACGCTGTGGAGATCGCGAAGATCGCCGAGGGCTGCGGTGTTTCGGCCATTGCCGTCCATGGCCGCACCAGAGAGCAGTATTATTCGGGAAGGGCGGACTGGGACATCATCCGCCAGGTCAAGGAGGCGGTATCCATTCCGGTCATTGGAAACGGAGATGTGTTCACGCCGGAGGATGCGAAGCGGATGGTGGAGGAGACCGGATGCGACGGGATCATGGTGGCCCGGGGAGCCAAAGGGAATCCCTGGATCTTCCGGGAGATCGCAGAATACCTGGAAACAGGGAGAAAGCCTCCCAGGCCGTCGGCAGATGAGCTTAAGGCCATGATCCTGCGCCACGGGCAGATGATGCTGGAATTTAAAGGCGAGACAGCGGGAATGCGGGAAATGAGAAAGCATGTGGCCTGGTATACGGCCGGATATCCCAATTCTGCGGCGTTGAGAAACGATATCAATACGGTGTCCACCATGGATGAGCTGACGGCTCTGATCGGAGAACGCCTTTAAGAACAAAAAAGAAAGAACGGGAAAGGCCGCAGGCCGGTCCGGGACAGCGAAGGCTGCCGGAGCGGGCTGCGGCCTTTTTGCGGCTGCGGGGCCGGAGGCGTCAGAATTTAATGGTGCCGTTGTCCATGCCATCGAAGATCAGCTGGAAGGTGGATTTTTTTGATTCCTCCAGGTGATACAGCATTTTTTCTGCAGCCTCGTCCCAGTTTTTCTGAAGGCAGGGGCGGATGATGTCCAGATGCTCTTTGAAGGTGTCCTCCAGACGGTTATTGGAAACGTTGCCTGTCATGTAGCGGAACCGGGCGTTCTGGGTGAGGATCAGGCTGTAATTGTTCTGGATGTAAACGTTGGGGCAGGATCGGACGATCATCAAATGGAAATCAGAATCCAGTTCATAAAAATAGTCGTTGTTTTTAAAGCATTCGCTGTTGGAATCGGTGTGGAGGAAAATATCGTAAAATCCATGAAGCCGTTCCACAGGGAGAAGGGAGCCGTAATTTTTCAGGATATAGGGTTCGTACATATTTCGTACTTCAAAGATCATGTTGATGTCACTGACGGTTAAAGATTTAACGATAATTCCGCGTTTGGGACGGATCTCGATCAGCCCCTCCTGCTCCAGACGGCCTAAAGCGTCCCGGATGGGCGTGCGGCTTAAGCCCAGGGCCTCCGTCAGGATCTCTTCATTTAGAAAGGTGCCGGGAGCGTATTCGCAGGTGACGATCTTCTGGCGTATCTTATTGTATGCTAAGGTTTTCAGATTTGTTTTCGGCATATGGGACTCCTTATGATGAAAAATGACACGTAAATAAGCACTGATGTATATAACAGAAGTTTACCATAGAATCGGAGAATTTTCAAGGTGCTGAAATGTTAAAAGAATAACAAAATAGAACACAGCGGAATGCACAAAACACAGAAGAATGCTTTGTTAAAATGTACAGAACAGAAGAAAATAGTCGGTTCCATATTGACATATTGGCAGAAGGTGTCTATAATCTGATGTATACAACAAAGAATACAAAATGAAACCGATGAGGTATCAACATATCATTCACAGGAGGAATGAACCATGAAAGCAATGTACATTAACGCTCCCGGCCAGGTCGAGATCAAAGATGTGGAAATGCCGGTGAGAAAAGAAGGCGAAGTTTTACTGAAGCTTCTTTACGGCGGGATCTGCGGAAGTGATCTGGGCTCCTACCGCGGGACCTTCGCATACTTCGATTATCCCAGGATCCCGGGCCATGAGTTCTCCGCGGAAGTGATCGAGGCCGATGAGAACAATGCGTATGGGATCAGGAAGGGAATGATCGTGACCTGCAACCCGTACTTCAACTGCGGCCACTGCTATTCCTGCCAGCACGGCACCGTAAACGCCTGCATGGACAACCAGACCATGGGCTGCCAGAGAGACGGCGCCTTCCAGGAGTACATAACAATGCCCATCGAGCGTGTGTACGACGGTAAGGGCATGGATGCAAAGACACTGGCAGCCATCGAGCCCTTCTGCATCAGCTACCACGGCGTGAGCCGGGCCAACGTAAAAGAGGGAGATAAGGTCCTGGTAGTGGGAGCCGGAACCATCGGCGTTCTGGCGGCCATCGCAGCCAAGGCCAAGGGCGCGTCTGTTTACATTTCCGACGTATCTGCCGGAAAGCTGGAGATGGCAAAGGACTTTGGCGTAGACGGAACACTTTTAAATGATTCTCCGGAAAACTTCGGGAAGAGAGTGAACGAGATCACAGACGGCAACGGCTTTGACGTTACCATCGAGGCGGTGGGGCTTCCGTCCACCTTCCAGAACTGCATTGACGCCTGCTGCTTTGGTGGCCGTATGGTGCTCATTGGAGTTGGAAAGAAGAACCTGGACTTCAACTTCACGCTGATCCAGAAAAAGGAGCTGAACGTTTACGGCTCCAGAAACGCATTAAAGAAGGATTTCCTGGAGCTGATCGACATTGTGAACGCTGGAAAGGCTCCCTTGGAGAAGATCATCACCAACGTATATCCCTTTGATGAGGCTGCAAAGGCCTTTGAGGATTTTGCCAACAATCCGGGAGATATGTTAAAGGTCGTATTTGATTTCTCTGCCATCGGGAAATAAATACAGCCGGGCGGGACGGATCCCGCAAAGAAAAGGAACGTGAAGGCCCTGGAGGGCTTTACACATAAACCCAAAATATGCAGCGGCCCAGGCGGCCGGCGCAGAGGGCGCAAAGAACAGCCGGACCGCTGCAAAAAGCTAAAAACGGAGGGAAAACATTATGAAACTGAGAAAGGTTATGGCCCTGACACTGGCAGGAGCAATGGCAGCAGCAACTCTTACAGCCTGCGGCGGCGGAGCAGACGAGACGACTGCGGCAGCAGCCGGAGCTGACAAGGAAACAACAGCAGCAGCTGAGGACAAGGAGACGACCGCAGCAGCAGCTGATTCCGGCAGTGCAGACGCAGAGGTAGTTCTCCAGGTCGCATTCGAGAACTCCATCACGGAGCCCGTTGGCGAGGGCTGGACAAAGGCACAGGAGATCATCAAAGAGAAATCCGGCGGAAAGATGGCCATTGAGGTTTATCCGGACTCCCAGTTAGGAGACAAGTCCTCCCTGATCGACTCCATGCTCTTAGGAGAGAATGTCTGCACACTGGCAGACGGCGCTTTCTATGCAGACTACGGCGTACCGGATTTCGGTATCGTATTCGGACCGTTCCTGTTTGATAACTGGGATCAGTGCTGGACTCTGATCGAATCTGACTGGTATAAAGAGCAGTGCGGCAAGCTGGAGGAGAAGGGTCTTAAGATCATCGCTTCCAACTGGATCTACGGCGAGAGACATACATTAACAAACGTTCCGGTGAACACAGTTGAGGACTTAAAGGGCTTAAAGATCCGCGTTCCTTCCAATGAGATCCAGTCCAAGGGCTTCGACGTTTTAGGCGCAACCTCCACAGGTATGGCTTTAGGCGACGTTTACCAGGCTCTTCAGACCAAGACCATCGACGGAGCTGAGAATCCGTTAGCAACTCTTTATGGAAGAAAGCTCCATGAGGTTGCCAAGTACCTGATCCTTGACGGACACGTAAAGAACTTCACCACATGGGTGGTTTCTGCTGACTGGTTCAACAGCTTAACAGAAGAGCAGCAGACCTGGCTCTTAGAGACCGCTTCTGAGGCCGGTGAGTACAACAACGAAGTACAGCAGGCTGCTGAGGCCGATTACCTCCAGAAGATGAAGGACGAGGGCGTTACCGTTGTGGAGCCGTCCGAAGAGGTTCTTGCAGGCTTCAAGGAAAAGGCACAGCCCTTCTATGAGATGGACTTTGGCTGGACAGATGGTCTCTATGACACTGTAAGAGCAGCCATGGGCGCAAACGAATAAGACTGACGTGAAATGATCTTCTGCGGCGGACCGTTGCGGTCTGGCCGCAGAAGCCAATATTAGGAGCAAAGGTATGGAAAAGAAACAAAATAAAATTGCTTCTGTCCTGATGAACCTGGATATCGCAGTTGCATCTGCGATCCTGGCGATCCTGATCGTCCTTACCTTCCTGGGCGTGATCTGGCGTTATATTTTCGACGCTCCCTTCACATGGCTCGAGGAGGTGCAGACTTCCTGTTTAGTATGGATCGTATTTGCAGCGGCCGGCGCCGCTTTCAGGACCGGAAACCATGTGGCCATCGAAATGATCGTGGATCTGATGCCTGCGAAGGTGCAGAAGATCATGGAATGGTTCATTTCCATCGTGGTGGTGGCAGTTGTAGGCTATCTGTTCTTCCAGAGTATCGGCTTCATCCAGGTATTCATAAAGAGCGGCCGTTCCACCAGCATGTTAAAGATTCCTTATACAGCCGTATACGGAATTGCGATTTTTTCTTACATTGATATGATCTTCAGCTATTTTTACAGCATCATTAAAGGTGTAAAATCGGAAGCAAAGGAGGCGGCAAGCAGCAATGAGTGATGTTCTTATGTTATCAGCCATCGTAATGCTGGTCCTGTTATTCCTTAAGGTTCCGGTGTATATTGCCGTTCTTGGCGGCTCCATGGTGTATTTCGTATTAAATCCCGATATCAATGCCGTGGTATTTGCCCAGCAGGCCATCATCGGTACGGAGAAGATCTCCCTTATGGCCATCCCGTTCTTTATCTGTGCGGGTATCTTCATGAACTATACGGGCGTTACAAAGCGGATCATGGACTTCTGTGAGGTTGTCACTGGCCGTCTTCCCGGCGGTCTTGCCCAGGTAAACGTTCTCCTTTCCACCGTCATGGGCGGTCTGTCCGGCTCCAATATCGCCGACGCGGCCATGGAGTCCAAAATGATGGTGCCGGAGATGACAAAGAAGGGCTTCTCCCTGGAGTTTTCCAGCGTGGTTACGGCAGCTTCCTCTATGATCACTCCGCTGATCCCGCCGGGAATCGCTATGATCCTTTACGGATGTATTGCCAACGTATCCATCGGTAAGCTGTTTATTTCCGGCTTTGGCGTAGGCGGCCTCCTCTGCATCACCATGATGATCTTAGTGGGCTTTATTTCAAAAAAACGCGGATACGGAAACCTGACCACAGAAAAGCTCACCTGGCCCCGGTTCTGGAAGGCCTTTAAGCCGGCAGTCCTGCCCTTATTGCTTCCGATCATCATCATCGGAGGTATCCGTATCGGTATCTTCACCGCAACGGAGGCCGGAGCTGTGGCGATCCTTTACGCTGCCCTTTTAGGCATCATTTACCGTGAAATGCATGTGAAGGATATGGTGCAGGGCTTAAAGGAGACCGTGTGTTCCACAGCATCCATCATGCTCATCGTATCCGCGGCATCTGTATTCTCCTGGATCCTTACCAAGGAGCGGATCCCGCAGACGCTGACCGCATGGATGTTAGCCAATATCCACAGCAAATTCGTATTCCTGATCGTTGTGAACGTGTTCCTTCTCCTTGTGGGCATGTTCATTGAAGGAAACGCTTCCATGATCATTCTGGTTCCGTTACTGGCTCCCATTGCTGCCGAGTACGGGATCAACGAGATCCAGTTTGCAATGATCTATATCTTCAACAACGCCATCGGCGCATTATCTCCGCCAATGGGCACGCTGATGTTCGTTACCTGTTCCATTACCAAGTGTAAGACGGCGGCCTTCATTAAAGAGGCAGTTCCGTTCTACATCCTGCTGGTGGTCAACCTGATGCTCCTGACATGGTTCGAGCCGTTCACCACCTTCCTGGTAAATCTGTTCTATTAATAAAGAGCCCTGCTTCCAAATGGAGGTGGCTTCACCTGCCGGATGGATGGTCATGCATTCATCCGGCAGATTTTTTAAGAAAGTCGAGGAAAGCTTTATGGAACGTTTAAATTATGAAGTGTTAAAAAAATCCGGTTATGACGGATATGTATTAAAGGATGCGCCGGAGAAGGTGCTGCAGTTCGGCGAAGGAAACTTTTTACGGGCGTTCGTGGATTACTGGTTCGATCTGGCCAACGAGAAGGCCGGCTGGAACGGAAAGTGCTGCCTGGTACAGCCCATTGCTCCAGGCCTTGCCAATATGATCAATGATCAGGAGGGCCTTTATACCCTGTATCTGCGCGGCAGTGAAAACGGCCAGAAGGTGGATGCAAAGCGCGTGATCTCCAGCGTGAGCCGCTGCTTAAACCCCTATGAAGCCGACGACTACAAAAAAATGATGGATGTGGCTGCCAGCGACGATCTGGAGATCATCGTTTCCAACACCACAGAGGCAGGCATCCAGTATGATCCTTCCTGCAAAAAGGACGACTGCCCGCCGTCCAGCTTCCCGGCAAAGCTGACCCAGGTCTTATATCACCGCTATAAAGCTGGAAAGCCGGGGATCGTGATGTTAGCCTGCGAGCTCATCGACAACAACGGAAAAGAACTGTTAAAGTGCGTGAACCAGTACATTGACCAGTGGGAGCTGGAGGACAGCTTCAGAAAATATGTGAATGAGGACTGCACCTTCTGCGGCTCCCTGGTGGACCGGATCGTACCGGGCCGTATCCGGGATGAGAAGGAAGTGGCTGAATTAGAAGAAAAGCACGGCTATGCAGATCCCCTGCTGGACGTGGGAGAGGTGTTCGGCGTATGGGTCATCGAAGGCGACGAGAAGTTAAACGATGTGCTTCCCTTTAAGAAGGCCGGACTTCTGGACAAGGTATTCGTAACACCGGATATGAGCCCCTACAAAAAGAGAAAGGTGCGTATCTTAAACGGCGCCCACACAGGCTTTGTTCTCGGCGCATACCTGGCAGGTGAAAATATCGTCCGGGACTGCATGAACGATGAGACCATCAAGGGCTTCATGAACAAGATGCTCTACGATGAGGTGATCCCGACCCTTCCGCTGGATAAGGACGATCTGATGCAGTTTGCTGCCGCCGTGGAGGACCGGTTCAATAATCCCTTTGTAAACCATGAGCTCATGAGCATTTCCTTAAATTCCACCTCCAAGTGGAAAGCCCGGAATATGCCGTCCTTCTTAGGCTACATTGAGGAAAAGGGCTGCCTGCCCCAGTGCCTGACCATGTCCCTGGCTGCTTATATCGCATTTTACAGCAATGAGATCCAGTCCCTTACGGACGCCGGACTGGTATGCAGACGCCCGGCTGGAAATGAGTATACCGTAAGCGACGACCGCTGGGCCCTGGAATTTTACTATGCCCACAGAAACGACACTCCAGAGGCTCTGGTCCATGCCGTTCTTACCAACGAACAGATGTGGGATCAGGATCTTACAAAGATCGCCGGACTGGAAGAAACCGTTACTGTCGACTTAAAGATGATCCGCACGGAAGGAGCAAAGGCTGCGTTTGCAAGCTGCCTGTAATTTGAAATATGAAGACAATAAGGATTTCTGATCTGGACAACGTGGCAGTGGCTCTCCACCCCATCGCAGAAGGCGAGGAGATCACCGCCGGAGGGATCACTGTTAAAGCTCTTATGGACATCCCCCAGGGCCATAAGATCGCCCTTCTTCCCATCAAAAAGGGTGAAAATGTGGTAAAATATGGCTTTCCTATCGGTCATGCCACCGAGGATGCCGCTCCGGGAACCTGGATGCACACCCATAACGTAAAGACCAACCTGGAAGGTGAGATGGAGTACACCTATACCCCAAGCCTCACATTCCCTGAAAAGGTGGAGCCGGAGACCTTCCAGGGCTTCCGCAGAAAGGATGGCCGCGCCGCCATCCGCAACGAGATCTGGATCATTCCCACGGTGGGCTGCGTCAACGATGTGGCCAAGAAGATGGTGCGGGACAATCAGGATCTTGTGACAGGGACCATCGACGGTCTTTACACCTTCCCCCATCCCTTCGGATGCAGCCAGACCGGCGAGGACCATGCCCAGACAAGGAAGCTTCTGGCGGCCCTGGTGCGCCATCCCAACGCGGCGGCTGTGCTGGTGCTGGGACTGGGCTGTGAAAATCTGACCCACGAGCAGTTCTTAGAGGAGCTGGGCGATTACGATAAGGACCGGGTAAAATTCCTAATCTGCCAGGAAGCCGGGGATGAGTTTTCTGAGGGCCGGGAGCTGTTAAAGCAGTGCGCAGAATATGCGTCCCAGTTTAAGAGAGAGCCCATTCCTGTAAGCGAGCTGGTCATCGGCATGAAGTGCGGCGGCTCTGACGGCTTATCCGGGATCACAGCCAATCCGGCTGTGGGCCGCTTCAGCGACATGATGGCGGCCAGAGGCGGCTCCACTGTGCTCACAGAGGTGCCGGAGATGTTTGGCGCAGAGGGCTTCTTAATGAACCGCTGCGTCAATGAAGCGGTGTTTGAAAAGGCCGTGGACATGATCAATGGCTTTAAGAATTATTTTATCAGCCATAATGAGGTGGTTTATGACAACCCCAGCCCAGGAAACCGTCAGGGCGGGATCACCACCCTGGAGGACAAGTCCTGCGGCTGTGTCCAGAAGGGCGGTACGGCTCCCATCATGGACGTGATCGGCTACGGAGATCCGGTGACAGCCAAGGGGCTCAATATGCTGTATGGACCTGGAAACGATCTGGTCTCCGCCACAGCCATGACAGCGGCAGGAGCCCATATGATCCTGTTCACCACAGGAAGGGGAACCCCCTTCGGAGCTCCGGCCCCGACTCTTAAGCTGGCCACCAACAGCCAGCTTGCGGAAAAGAAAAAGGGCTGGATCGACTTTGACGCCGGCCCCATCGCCGATGGAGAATCCATTGACGACGCTGCAAAGAGACTGCTGCAGCTGGTGATCGAAACAGCAGACGGAAAGCAGACAAAGGCCGAGGAGAAGGGATTCAGAGAGATCTCCATCTTCAAGGACGGCGTTGTGCTGTAAAACGTATGGGCGGCCCCAAAGGGTGCACCCCCATAAGGAAGTAATTTGATTGTCGCAGGGCGGCATGGCTGAAAGGTCATGCCGTTCTGCTTTTTCTTTGCCGTTCCACAGCCTGATCGTCGCCCGGCAGGTTGACTTCTCCAATGAAGTTCCAGACTAGTTCAATCTTCTGCCTGCGGTGGCCGCTGGACTTATCCGGCGCATGGACGATAATCTTTTTTACAAACTTTTCTACCGCTTGCCGCCATGCCTTGACCTGCTCCGTCAGTTCTTTTTGTTCTGTCTCATAGTCGGCGGAGAGTTTCAAGAACCGTTCATGACTGATTGCCCCACTGATGTCATCCTCATAGATGCGCTTGAAAATGCGGTCAAGTTCAGTAATGTGTTTTTCCGCTTGGGCGATTTCACGCTTGCGTTTCTGAGACTCTTTTTCGGCTTCTTGGAAGTGTTGCTTTTCGCGACTTCCTCAAATGCCATAGCATCATCAAAGAACAGTGCCGCCACATCGAAAATCCGCTGCAAAACAAACAGTTTCAGCGTTTCTTCCCGGATAAAGTGCATGGTACAGTCGCCTGTATTGCTCTTATACCGGGAACACCGATAGCAGTCTTGCTGCGGTGTCATGTTTTTGCCTGTGGCGAAATGCAGTTTGCTTCCGCAACCGGCGCACTACAGCAGACCAGAAAACAGCTCTTGCGAAGCAGCCAACTTTCTGCGGACGGGAGCTGTTGCCTTTATCCGTGATTGAGGCGGTCCGCGTCGGTGATCCGTTGGCCGTGGAAAGTGTCTTGCGATATTATGACGGCTTCCTCCGTATTTGCTGTGTGGTAACCAAGCAGGCGCAAGCAGAAATT
>NZ_JAXXBR010000042.1:0-72629 GCF_037242085.1 Alitiscatomonas sp.
GAAGCTTCAGCTTCATCACAAAGACTCCGCCGGCTGCTGTATTATTAAAGAAGGCCGCAAAGATCAAATCCGGTTCCGCAGCTCCCAACAAGACAAAGGTTGCTACCCTGTCCAGAGCTGAGGTTCAGAAGATCGCTGAATTAAAGATGCCGGATCTCAACGCTGCAAGCATTGAGGCTGCTACCAGCATGATCGCCGGTACTGCCCGTTCCATGGGTATCGTTGTAGAGGATTAATCCGGAAGCAGCAGGCTGTTTTCGCTGAGGGGCATATCCCCATACAGTGACAAATACGTGGGAGGGAGAACTCCCGACAATACCACAGGAGGTTATTTAGAATGAAAAGAGGAAAAAGATACGTAGAAGCGGCAAAAGCTATCGACCGCGCTACTCTTTATGATACAGCAGACGCTATCGCACTTGTAAAGAAGGCTGCTGTTGCAAAATTCGATGAAACTATCGAGGCTCACTTAAGAACTGGCTGTGACGGCCGTCATGCTGACCAGCAGATCCGCGGCGCTGTTGTTCTGCCGCACGGAACTGGTAAGACTGTACGTATCCTTGTATTCGCAAAGGGACCCAAGGCTGACGAGGCATTAGCAGCAGGTGCTGACTTCGTTGGTGCTGAGGAGCTGATCCCGAAGATCCAGAACGAGGGCTGGTTAGATTTCGACG
Source organism: Alitiscatomonas sp. (assembly GCF_037242085.1). Lineage (NCBI taxonomy): Bacteria > Bacillati > Bacillota > Clostridia > Lachnospirales > Lachnospiraceae > Alitiscatomonas > Alitiscatomonas sp. Next base: position 675 of record NZ_JAXXBR010000042.1, read on the forward strand.
TTGTTGTCGCTACACCGGATATGATGGGCGTTGTTGGACGTCTTGGCCGTGTACTTGGACCCAAGGGCTTAATGCCGAACCCCAAGGCCGGAACTGTAACCATGGACGTTACAAAGGCCATCAACGAGATCAAAGCTGGTAAGATTGAGTACAGACTCGATAAGACAAATATTATCCACGTGCCAGTAGGTAAGGCTTCTTTCACAGAAGAACAGTTAGCGGACAACTTCCAGACGCTTATGGATGCGATCATGAAGGCAAAACCGAGCACAGTAAAGGGCGCTTACTTAAAGAGCGTTACTCTTACTTCCACAATGGGCCCGGGCGTAAAGTTAAACGTTGCCAAGCTGGTGAACTAATAACTGCCTGAAAAAGTGATTGACAATCCAGATATAATATGTTAGAGTATTCGAGTATTGAATGCCGAAGACAGCAGGTGCCGTAAGGCGTAAGATGAAAACACCTGCCGAGGAATGTACAAAACTCACAAGCAGAATTTTGTAAACCTCTCTGTCTCAGCGGCAGGGAGGTTTCCTTGTATATACAGGAATCTGATGCTGTGACGGCTTTACAATGCTGGCAGCCGCATCCAGGCGTGACCCGCCGGGAGAGTAGCTGCGAAAAATAAAACAGGAGGTAAACCATTCATGGCAAAAGTTGAATTAAAGCAGCCGGTTGTAGCTGAGATCGCTGAGCTTTTTGACGGAGCAGCTTCCGCAGTAGTTGTTGACTACCGTGGATTAACTGTTGAGCAGGATACCGCTCTTCGTAAACAGTTAAGAGAAGCAGGCGTTACTTATAAGGTATATAAGAACACCATGATCCGCTTCGCAGCAAAGGGAACCGCTTTCGAAGCTCTTGAGCCGAATCTTGAAGGACCGACAGCCCTGGCTGTATCCAAGACAGACGCAACAGCTCCGGCCAGAATCTTAGCAAACTTCGCTAAGACAGCTGACAAGCTTGAATTAAAAGGCGGTGTCGTAGAGGGAACTTACTACGATGCAAAGGCGATCAATGTGATCGCTTCCATCCCGTCCAGAGAGGTCCTTCTTGGAAGACTTCTTGGCAGCATGCAGTCCCCGATCGCAAACTTCGCACGCGTTATCAACCAGATCGCAGAGAAGAACGGCGGTTCTGCAGAGGCATAGAGCACTTAGCGAGCGCGAGTTGAAAACGAAGCGCGAGGTTAGTGCGAAAGCCGTTCCCGACAAGAGGAGGGAACATCCCGTCCGAAAGCCGCTTAATGAGCGGGAGCGCAGCGAGCGCGAATTTAGTGGAGGGAACCTTCCCATAGGCGCGGGTCCAGCGAAAGCCGTTCCCGACGACAGGAGGGAACATCCCGTGGGCGCGGACACTGTAAGATCCGTTCCCGACGCAGCATAACGCTGCAAGGTTTTTGGAAACAAAACGTGAAAATAAATAATTAATGGAGGTAAATCATAATGGCAAAGTTAACAACAGCTGAATTTATCGAAGCTATCAAGGAATTATCCGTATTAGAGTTAAACGAGTTAGTAAAAGCATGTGAGGAAGAGTTCGGTGTATCCGCAGCAGCAGGCGTTGTTGTAGCAGCAGCAGGCGCTGGCGCAGCAGCTGAGGAAGAGAAGACTGAGTTCGACGTTGAGCTTACAGAGGTAGGCCCGAACAAGGTTAAAGTTATCAAGGTTGTTCGTGAAGTAACTGGTCTGGGCTTAAAGGAAGCTAAGGACGTTGTAGACGGCGCTCCGAAGGTTCTTAAGCAGGGTGCTTCCAAGGAAGAGGCTGAGGACATCAAGACAAAACTTGAGGCTGAGGGTGCAAAGATCACTCTTAAGTAATTTAAGAAATGATGATAAAAGAAGCCGCAGGTGGGTGACCATCTGCGGTTTTTTTCATGGAATGGGCTGTCTGGTCCGCGGATCCTTCCGGAAACCACACTGCAAAACTGGAAGAAACCATAAAACCATGTGGAAAGACGGATGCATCTGTGATAGAATGGAACTGGATTCTTAAGGATTTTCCGCGCGCAGCCGTACAGAAAGAAAAGCCGCGGCAAAGACAGAGTACAACAACGGCCGCAGGCCGGAAAACAAAGGAGATTGACCACATGCTGGATGAATTGATAAAGAGATATCCCATACTGGAACGTGTCCGGGAGGACATTGGGGCTGTTTACGGGATCCTGGAGCGCTGCTATGAAAACGGCGGGAAGCTTCTGATCGCAGGAAACGGCGGAAGCGCGGCTGACGCGGAGCACATCGTGGGCGAGCTGATGAAGGGCTTTGTGAAGCGCCGCCCAGTGACGGAAGAGATGAAAGAGGCACTTGAGAAAGCGGACCCTGTGCGTGGGAAGGAGCTCTCTGAAAAGCTCCAGGGCGGCCTTCCGGCCATTGCCCTTGTGGACCATGCCGCTCTTTCCACGGCCTTTGCCAACGATGTGGACGGGATGCTTTCCTACGCCCAGCAGGTCAACGGTTACGGAAAGCCCGGGGACGTATTTTTAGGGATCAGTACCTCGGGAAATGCGGAGAACGTGATGTATGCGGCAGTGACGGCAAAAGCAAAGGGAATGAAGGTCGTGGGACTTACAGGAAAGGACGGCGGGAAGCTGGCAGGGATCGCCGACGCAGCCGTCATTGTCCCGGAAATGGAAACGTATAAGATCCAGGAGCTTCATCTCCCGGTGTACCATGCGCTGTGCCTGATGCTGGAACACCGGTTTTATGAGCAGTAGGGGACCGGGGGCGGCATGAAGAGACAGGAATGGATTTTACTGATCGTCCTGGCCATAACCGTAATGGCCTCGGTACTGGTCGGAGTTGGACAGGTATATATAACAGGAATGGAAGGCGTCCGCTTAAAGGCAGATCAGACACTCTGGCTGTTTTTTGAGACGGCAGCCCTGTTTGGCATATCCTTTTTTATCATACGTCTGGCACAGACCAAGTGGCTGCGCTTCCTTTTGCTGTCGTTTATGACCATGGGATTTTTATGGATCCACCAGGTATTTCTCCCGGTGCTGGTATCCGGGGCCTACCTGGCGGCTGTGATCCGGTGCGGCAGCGCGCTGAGGCGTCTCCTGGACCGGCACAGACGCCTTCCGGAATACCATGGGGTCACGTGCATGGCAGATCTTACCCTGGGCTGCGGCCTTCTGATCACAGTGTTCTGCCTCATGTCCCTGGCGGGGATCGGAAGCATTGAGAACACCAGACTGGCGGTCCTGGTCCTGCTGTCCCTGTCGTTTTTTCCGGCAGTTTCCGGATCGGAGGCCAGGGTCAGAGCCAGGGCCGGTTACGGCGGCTTCTGGAGGGAACGGAAGCCCATGACCGTGGGAGTTTCCCTGTGCCTGGCTTTTTTCTTTGCCATGGTGCTCCTGCAGGCGGGGCGCATGAACATCTGCGCCGATTATGATTCCCTCCACTATGGACTCCGGTCCGAGTATATTTTAAACGACGGCGGCGGGATCTATGAGGATCTGGGAAGCGTCAACGTGGTCTATACGTACTCCAAGGGCCTGGAGATCCTGCTGCTTCCCATTTCGGGCCTTCCCTCGTACAGCTTTTTCCTCAGCGCGCAGCTCTGGATGACCGTGGGCCTTCTCCTGACGGCCGGAAAGATCGCTGGTCTTTTTGTAAACCGCCGTCATGGCCTTTTGTGTCTGGCGCTGCTGGCGTCGGTGCCCGGGATCATGAACATGTCGGTCACGGCGAAAACCGATTCGGCTACGGCCCTGTTCCAGCTGATCATGATCTATTTCCTGCTCCTTTATATCAGGCGGCAGAAGACGTATTGGCTGGTACTGGCGGGAAACGCATTTTTCATGACCATGGTCTTAAAGCCCACGGCCCTGGTATTTTCCACCATCATGGGGGGAACGGCGTTCCTCTGCATGGTGTTCATGAAGCGTCTGCGGATCCAGTGGAGGGAGCCGTTTTTCCTGGGGTGGATCCCCATGCTCTCCATGTGGGCGCTGGTGTGGCTGAGGACCTGGCTTCTCACGGGGCTTCCGGTGACGTCGGTGTTCTACTCCATCTGGAATAAGCTGGGCTTCGTGGTCCGCTATCCGTTCCGGTTTGACGATCTGCCGTCCAATGGCGGCTCCCTGTTCTCCATAAGCGGAGTGAAGCATTTTTTAAAGCGTCTCTACGGCGTTCTGCTGGCTCCTGTGGGAGAGGATATGGCCCATGTCTGGATCGCCTGGGGGACTCCGATCCTTCTGATCTTTCTGGTCCTGTTCCTTGTCGTGCTTCTGGCCAGGACGCGCCGGTTCCGGAAAACGGAGGAAAAGCCCTTTTGCTGCCTGGTCTGGATGTTTCTGGCATGCGGAGCGGCCAGCCTGGCGGCCCTGTACCTTTTATGGCAGGTGGACGGCAACTACTTTATCCTTTTATATGCCCTTTTCGGGATCCTGGCGGCGGTTGCCATCGGGAAGCTGGAGAGCCGCTTCCTGGCCCGCTCTGTGGTAAAGCTTCTGATCCCGGCGGTGCTCTTTAATGTGACGGTGACAGGGGTCTCCAACTGGAAGGGGGCTCTGGGTCTGTCCCCGTTGAAGCTGGTCCACAAGGGCTATTTTGACCACTGGCAGCAGGAAAAGGAGAACATGGCCTTAAAGGGCAATGAAAAGATCTGGGAGATCCTGGAGGCGGATCCGGAAACCAGGGTGCTGGTATTCGGGCAGCAGCCGGAAATGCTGATGTTCCCATGTAATACCCAGAGCTATACGGATGTGGAGGGAAGCGGCGGAAACTTTTATATTTCTGCCAGCCCCGAGGCCATGGTAAGCTTCATGGACCATGCGGGCACCGATTATGTGTACCTGGGAAGCGGGTTTTTGCGCCCTGGGACCGAGGGCTGGAGGAATGTCACGGCCATGATCCAGAGCGGCTACGTGACCGATGTGTTTTATGAGAACGGTAACGGACTGGGACGCTTTACGGCGGACCCGGCCGTGGAAAAGGCAGAAGAAGAACTGGCGGATTTTGTGACAAAATACTGGCCGGGAGAACAGCAGTAAGGGGAATGACATGGAAGTACTTCATAGGATCGCGGAAGAGTTTGAAAAAAGAAAGGATGACCTGCTGGTCTTTGCCCTGCTCCTGGGCTTTGGCTTCTTTATAAACAGGGGGGTGGAGCTGAAGGGGCTTTACATGGACGACCTGTATCTGTGGTCCTGTTATGGGGAACAATCCTTCCGGGAGTTTGTATTTCCCATGGGAGGCACCCGGTTCCGGTTCGTCTTTTACCTGGCGGCGTGGCTGGAGCTGTTTTTCCTGGGGAACCATGTGACATGGATGGTGCCCTTCAACATCGTTTTAAACAGTATCATCGCCTGGTCCTTGTACAGGATCTTTGTGAAGGTCAGCGGCGGGAGGAAGTTCGTAAGCCTGGCCCTGGCGGCGGCTTATCTGCTTTCCAGGATGAGCTATTATCAGATCGGCCAGTTTTACGGCCTGATGGAGAGCCTGGGCCTGTGGGCGGCTGTGGGGCTTCTGTACGGCGTGTATGTGTACGTCAATGAAAAGAGGGCCAGCGCTTATTTCTGGGCCAACGGCCTGTATTTCCTGGCCAGCTTCATCCATGAGCGGTATATGGTGCTTTTGCCGGTGCTGCTTTTGGGTCTGGTGTTTGGAAGATGGGCAGGGATCAGGGAAAAAAGTAGCCGGGAATGGAGCGTCGGATCCCCGAAGGAGGAAGAGGTCCGCAGAGATGCCGGACGGAGCCGCTCCAGGGCCAGCCGCTCCGGATCCCCCAGGACAGGCCGTTCCGGAGGTCCCGGGACGGGCAGGAAGCCAGGTGCGTCCTCTTCCGGCGCGTCCGGCTGGCTTCTGCTGGCTGTGACGGCGGCCACGGCGGTCCTCATCCAGGTGATCCGCCTTTTTACCATCGGGACCCTGTCTCCGGCAGGTACCGGGGGTACCGATGTGGCCGATACCTTTAAGATCTCAGATGCCATTGCCCATGCCTGGGAGCAGGTGGCCTTTGTGTTCGGAAGAAACTCCGGGCCGGACTATCTCTGTATCGAGCCCTTTGCCAAGGCACCGTCGGATATCCGCTTTCTGATCCTGGCCTCCAACGCGGTCCTGGGACTGGCGGTCCTTATTTTCCTTATCGGTATGATCCGGGACCGGGGAAGGGTCCTGGCCCACGGAAGGAACCTGGTGCTGTTCCTGGCCTTCATCGCCCTCTGCATCGGCTCCTCCAGCGTGACCATCCGGGTGGAAATGCGCTGGGTATACGTGGTCTATGCGGCGGCCCTGCTGGTGCTAGCTTATATGACCTCCCTTATGGGCCCGGCCGGGTTTCTGGCCATTCTTTATGCGGCTCTCATATTCCCGGCGGAGACGTATTACCGGGAGCACTGGTCCAACCTGTATCTGTGGCCGGATCAGATGAAGTACAATTCCCTGGCCGAGGAAACGGTGGAAAAATATGGAGACGATATTTTTGATAAGCAGGTCTATATCATCCGGGATACCTATGAGATCAGTGAGTTCACGGCAGAGACCTTTTTAAAGGTATATGACAGGGATGGAAAGGGAAAGAACACAGAGCTCCGGTTCATAGACAGTGACTTTGATCTTCCGGAGATCACGGACGATATGGTCATCCTGGGCGAGGATCCGGAGGCCAATGGGTTCCAGGATGTGACGGAGTTCGTAAAGACCAGGCGGTTCAACCTGGCCTATGGAAGCTATGACGACGGCTGGATCGATGAGAAGGCCCGGATCGTGTTTGAAAACGGAGACCATGACGGTCTGGTGCTCCGCTGCTATTATCCCGGTAAAATTACGGGAGACCAGGTATGCAGGATCCGTCTCAATGGAAAGCAGATGCCGGATCTGGTGTTCACGGATAATAATATGGAATATGAGATCCCGGCGGCTCCCCATCAGACCATTTCCCTGGAGTTTTCCTGTAATTTTTATGTGAAGGACGCCAAGGAGAGAAGAGGAGAGGACCGCCTTTCCATGATCGTTTCCATGGAAGAAAAATAGGGGATACAGAAGAACAGAAATATTGACAGAGGGCTCCAGGACCGGACGGATACGGCGCGGTCCTGGAGCGAAAGTGAAATGACAAGGAGAAACTAGATGGAAGGACAACAAAGTATGGTCCTATGGATCATGTTTGCAGCCGGGATGATGTTTTCCGTGCTGCTGATCATGGCATGGATCTTTATAAAAAGGACGGCCTATCTGTCTCCGGTAAAGCGGGAGCTGAAAAAGGAGAAGCAGTGGCTGCGCCGGGGCGAATACAATGCGGCCATGGTCAAGGGCCGTCAGAACCTGGAGCTGCTTTTTAAGGTGGTGGCCGCCAACAACGGGATCCGGCTGGATAATACGGCGGCGGCCCAGGCCAACGCCAGAAGCGTCCAGGAACGGAACCACGGGTGCAGAGGCCGGGCGGGAAGGAACCGGGTCATGACCCATCAGCAGTTTGGCTGGTGGATGGAGGAGAACGGATACCTGGACCGGGTGGCCAAATGGGAAATGAACCAGGTACGCCTCATCGGAAATAAGGCGGTCCATGAAAACTTTATTTCCAAGGAGGACGCCTGGAACCAGTATAATTATCTGGAGGATATTTTAAAGCTGGTGTCGGAAAAGCATCCGGTGGGCGGAAAGCGGAAAGGCGGAGCCAGGAGCCGCGGAACGGAGCGGGGCCCCAGGGTGCCGGAGGCGGAAGGCGGGAGAAAGGCCCAGAAAAAAAATGGAAAAGAGGGCCGGGACCGGAACGGAAAAAAGGCCGGGACAGGGGAAAAGCCTGGGAACGAGAAAAAGCCTGGAAATGAAAAAAAGCCTGGGAACGAGAAAAAGTCCGGAAATGAAAAAAAGCCTGGAAATGAGAAAAGACCAGAAAACGGGAAAAAACCTGGAAATGAGAAAAAACCAGAAAATGGAAAAAAGCCTGGAAATGAAAAAAGACTAGAAAATGATAAAAAGTCCGGGAACGGGAAAAAAGACAGGCAGGCGGCAGCAAAATCCCCCCAGGAGCTCCAGGAATCAGACAAGACGGCGAAAAAGCCGTCCAGACGGAGAAGAAAAAAACCAAAGACTCCGGAGACGTCCAAGAGTCCGGGACTTTCAGAGGCGAAAAAGCCAGAAGCGGCGGCTCCGGAAGAGAAGAAGGAGCTTCCCGCCCCCGAGGGACAGAAGGAACCGGCAAAAAAGTCTGGAAATCACCGCCGCCGCCGCAGGCGGAAGCCGGCAGGAACTGCTCCGGCAGCCGCAGGAGCCCAGGGAACCGTGGCCGCTGTGGCGGCAAAGGGGTAGAAAAACCGGAGAAAATCTGCTATACTGGCTAAAAATGGCGGGAAGAGCCGCTTCCCCCGGAGGACCAAATGAAAGCATACAGAAAATATATGTACGTGGGACTGCCGGTTCTGGGCGTCCTGTTTTACCTTTTTTATCTGCACCGGGCGGCCATTGATCTGGTCTATTCCGATTATATCCGCCTCACCCTCTCCTATCTGCCGGACGTGTGGGACCCGGAAAAGTTTTTCGTTCCGGATCTTCTCACCAGGATCCCGGTGAATTTCCTGGAGCGGGCGGTCAATGTGGAGCTCTTTGGATACAGTGTGACCTTCGACCGGGTCCTGGGCGTCCTGGGCTTTGGCCTGTCTGCCCTTATCCTGGGGGGTTACAGCAGAAAAATGAGGATCGGGGCCGGATGGTTTACGGCCATGATGGTCTTCATGTTCAGCCTGAATAAATGGGAAATGCTCTATAATGGGACAGGCTGGGCCCATTTCCTGGCCTTTGGATGTTTCTTCTATAATTATTACGTCCTGGAACGGGTCTATGGAAGCGGAGGAGAAAAAAAGGGAGATATGGCCAGGCTCCTGGTCCTCCCGGCTCTGGTGACCATCGGCGTTGCCGGGCCGTACTGCGCCATCTACATCATGACCCTGGTGCTGGCGTATCTGTTTGTATTCGTCAGAAGGCAGACGGGCTGGAAGCGGACCGCTCTTCTTTTGGCCACAGCGGTGCTGCCGCTGGTTTTATATCTGTGGAGCAATTCCATGGCGGTGTATGAATATTCCGGGGCGGTGGAGGGCTCCATGGTGGAGGCGCTCCGGGAGGATCCTGTATTCTTCCTGAAATTCCTCTTAAAGTCCTTTGCCTCCATGATCTTCGGCGTGGAGCTGATCAACCGCCATATGGCGGAGGTTCCGGGGATCGTATGGTGCCTGGCAGGAGCTTTGGTGGCGGCCGCTTATTTTCTGGCGCTGTGGATGAATTTTTACTATGGGATCGAAAAAAGGACGCTGTTTCCGCTGATGCTCCTGGCGGGAGGCGGAATGAACCATCTGATGGTTCTGGTGAGCCGCTGGATCTTTATGCCCCGGGACGCCTACGGCATGAGCTCCCGGTATGCGCTCCAGTATCAGATCGGCATCCTGGGGATCTTTCTGACCTTCGCCCTGGTATTCCAGCAGCAGAGGGCCGGAAGGACTTCCGGAGACCGGGAGGAGGACGGGCGGATACCCCGTGAACATGGGAAGGGCCGGAGGACCCAGAACCGGGCGGAGAGGCCCATGGCCCCGTGGGTGCGGGCGGCAGCTCTCATGGCGGCGGCCCTGTTCCTTGGAGGAAACCTCATGACCACAGCAGAGGAGCTTTCCTTCGCAAAGCACAGGAAGCAGCACAATATAAACGATGTAAAGCCTGTGGTCTTAAACTTTGAAAATGAAACGGACGAGGCGCTGGAGACGGCCCTCGAATACCATAAGCCGGGGATTCGGGAGGCGCTTTCCATCTTAAAGGAAAACGGATGGAACGTCTTTGGAGAAGCAGGCGGAAATACCATGGAATCTGGAGGGAAAAAATGAAAGTAGTAATTCTGGCAGGCGGATTTGGAACAAGGATCAGTGAGGAGAGCCACTTAAAACCAAAGCCAATGATCGAGATCGGGGAAAAGCCGATCCTCTGGCACATCATGAAATATTACTCCCAGTTCGGATATAATGAGTTTATCATCTGTCTGGGCTATAAGCAGTATGTGGTCAAGGAGTTCTTTGCGGATTACTTCCTTCACACCTCCGACGTGACCTTTGACCTGGCCAACAACAGCATGAAGGTCCATAATAACTATTCAGAGCCCTGGAAGGTGACGCTGATCGATACGGGTCTCAACACCATGACCGGCGGCCGCGTAAAACGGATCCGTCCCTATGTGGGAGACGAGCCGTTTATGCTGACCTACGGCGACGGCCTTTCCAATATCGACTTAAAGGCTCTGGAGGAGTTCCATCGGTCCCACGGAAAGACGGCCACCATCACCGCTGTGAACATCGGCCAGAGATTCGGCGTCCTGGACATGGACGAGGCTGGCGCCATCCATGCCTTCCGTGAGAAAAACGACGACGACGGCAGCCTTATCAATGGAGGCTATATGGTGATGAATCCCAGCGTGTTCGATTACATCGAGGGAGACGACACGGTGTTTGAGCAGGCGCCCCTGAGAAATCTGGCCTCCGACGGAGAGCTGATGGCGTACCGCCATGAGGGCTTCTGGAAATGCATGGATACCCAGAGAGAGAAGCAGCAGCTGGAAGAGATGTGGCAGTCCGGAAAGGCTCCCTGGAAGATCTGGGAATAGGAGATCATATGGATTTAAGAAAAGTATTTGAGTTTTATAAAGGAAAAAAGGTGCTGGTCACAGGCCATACAGGCTTTAAGGGCGCATGGCTCTGCCGGATCCTCATAAACGCCGGGGCAGAGGTCACCGGCTATTCCCTGGAGCCGCCCACAGTTCCGGACCTGTTTTCCATGGCTGGCCTGGAGGGAAGGATGGATTCAGTCATCGGGGATATCCGGGATCTGGACCATTTAAAAAGGACCTTTGAAAAGGCGCAGCCGGAGCTGGTCCTGCATCTGGCAGCCCAGCCCATTGTCCGGGATTCCTATAAGGATCCGGTCTACACCTATGAGACCAATGTCATGGGCACTGTAAATATCCTGGAGTGCGTGCGGCTGTTTCCGTGTGTACGGTCGTTTTTAAACGTGACCACAGATAAGGTCTATGAAAATATGGAGTGGGAATACGGCTACCGGGAGAACGACCGGCTGGACGGCTACGATCCCTATTCCAACAGTAAGTCCTGTTCAGAACTGGTGACCCACAGCTATAAAAAGTCCTTTTTTGAGGACGGACGCTGTGCCATCTCCACCTGCCGGGCGGGAAATGTCATCGGCGGAGGGGATTTTGCCAATGACAGGATCATACCGGACTGTGTCCGGGCGGCCATGAAAAAGACGGATATCATCGTCCGCAATCCCCATTCCACCAGGCCCTTCCAGCATGTGCTGGAGCCCCTGGCCGTTTATATGGCCGTGGCAAAGGCCCAGTATGAGGACGGGAAGTATGCGGGCTATTATAATGTGGGTCCCGACGATAAGGACTGTGTGACCACCGGCCAGCTGGTGGACCTGTTCTGCGAGGCCTGGGGAGACGGCCTTTCCTGGATCAACCAGAGCGACGGAGGTCCCCATGAGGCGAATTTCTTAAAGCTGGACTGCTCCAGGGTAAAGCGCGTCTTTGGATGGACGCCGCGCTGGGGAGTAAAGGACGCCATCCGCCTGACCGTGGAGTGGTGCCGGGAATATGAAAAGGATCCGGCAGATCCCCAGGTAACGGAGATCATGGACCGCCAGATCGGAGAGATGTTCCAGAGCCGGGGGCTTTGATCCCGGAGCGGGCCAAAAAGCCGCCGGACTGGCGGACGCACAGCCTGTACAGAAAAAATGGAGGAAAAAACAGATGTTTGAAAATAAGACAGAAGCCCAGGCCCGGGAAGAGATCCTGGCCATGGTGGCTGAATATGCAGACCGGTTCCATAACCAGACAAAGGAGTTTTCCCCGGGAGACCGGATCCCCTATGCGTCCAGAGTTTACGATAAGCAGGAGATGGTGAACCTGGTGGACAGCTCCCTGGAGTTCTGGCTCACCTCCGGCAGATACACCGATGAGTTTGAGAAGAAGCTGGCAGAATACCTTCATGTACGGTACTGCTCCCTGGTAAACTCCGGCTCCTCCGCCAATCTGGTGGCCTTCATGGCCCTGACCTCCCCCCTTCTGGGCGAGAGACGGGTAAAGCGCGGCGATGAGATCATCACCGTGGCCGCCGGATTCCCCACCACTGTGACCCCGGCGATCCAGTACGGCGCGGTGCCGGTGTTCGTGGACGTGACCATCCCCCAGTACAACATCGACGTTTCCATGCTGGAGGCGGCTCTTTCTGAAAAGACGAAGGCTGTGATGTTAGCCCATACCCTGGGAAATCCCTTTGATCTCCAGGCAGTGAAGGAGTTCTGTAAAAAACATGACCTCTGGCTGGTGGAGGATAACTGCGACGCCCTGGGAACCCGGTATACCATCGACGGAGAGGAGAAATTTACCGGTACGGTGGGAGATATCGGAACCTCCAGCTTCTACCCGCCCCATCATATGACCATGGGAGAGGGAGGCGCCGTCTATACAGACAACGCCCTGCTCAATAAGATCATCCGTTCCTTCCGCGACTGGGGAAGAGACTGCGTATGCCCCTCCGGCCGGGACAATCTCTGCGGCCACCGGTTTGACCGCCAGTACGGCGAACTGCCTCTGGGCTACGACCATAAATATGTGTATTCCCACTTCGGCTATAACTTAAAGGCAACGGACATGCAGGCTGCCATCGGCTGCGCCCAGCTGGAAAAGTTCCCGTCCTTTGTGGAGCGGAGACGCCATAATTTCGACCGGTTAAAGGCAGCCCTGGCCGGAACGGAGGAGAAGCTGATCCTTCCGGAGGCAGCAGACCATTCCCGTCCAAGCTGGTTCGGCTTCCTGATCACATGTAAAGAGGGCGTGGACCGGAACCGGGTGGTCCAGTATGTGGAGGACCATGGCATCCAGACCCGGATGCTGTTTGCCGGAAATCTCACAAAGCATCCGTGCTTCGATGAGATGCGGGCAGAGAAAAGGGGCTACCGGATCGTGGGAGAATTAAAGAACACGGACCGGATCATGACAGATACCTTCTGGGTGGGCGTATATCCGGGCATGACCGACGAAAAGATCGACTATATGGCAAAAGTGATCAAAGAGGGACTTGAGCAGTGAGCGAAGAGATGAAATATGACCTTTCGGGGGTCCATGCGGTCAATTTAAAGCTTTTAAAGGAGATCGACCGGATCTGCCGGAAATATAAGATCAAATATGCCCTGGACTCGGGGACGCTTCTGGGGGCCATCCGCCACGGCGGCTTTATCCCCTGGGACGACGATGTGGACGTGGTCTTTACCAGGGCCAATTATGAAATGTTCAAAAAGGTGGCGCGGCGGGAGCTGCCGGAGGGCATGTCCTTTGTGGAGCCTGACGAATATCACGGCGGGAAGGCCTTTTATGATTTTGTTTCCCGGGTGACCTATGATAAAAGCCAGAAATTTGAGGATTCTGGGAAGATGGCGTTTTATGACGATAAGATCACCCGCCTCAATGTGGATCTTTTTATCCTGGATCCGCTTCCGGATAAGGCCATTCCCAAAAAGATCACCAAGCTCCTGCACTGTGTGGTCTATGGGCTGGCCCTGGGACACCGGTGGAAGATCGAGCTTTCCGATTATAAGGGAATCATGAAGCTGTTTGTGGCCGTGCTGTCCGCCGTGGGAAGGCTGATCCCGTTCCCGGTGATCTATAAGCTCTGGAAGGCCCTATGCGCCAAGGATAAGAATAAAAATACCGGCCTCTACTTTTACACCAACTACGCTCCGGATTATTTCTATGTGGAGATGAAAAAGGAGTGGGACGATACGGTGGAAGAGATCTCCTTTGAGGATACGAAGCTCTTTATCCCCACAGGCTGGGAGCATCAGCTTACCCAGGTATATGGGGATTATATGAAGCTGCCTCCAAAGGAAAAGCAGGTGCCGGAGCATTCAGACATGGAGATAAAGATTTATGGTTAAACTGCTTTCCGTTGTGGTGTCCGTTTATAATGAGGAACTGGCCCTTCGGGAGTTTTACCAGGAGACGGGGGCCGTATTAAAGGCCCTGCCGCCCTCCTGGGATTACGAGCTTCTGTTCGTAAACGATGGCAGCGCCGACCGGTCCCTGGAGATCCTCCGGGAGCTGGCCCGCCGGGATGACCGGGTGAGGGTGGTGGAGTTTTCCAGGAATTTCGGCCATGAGGCTGCCATGATCGCAGGCATCGATTATGCCCGGGGAGACGGCATCGTCTGCATGGACGCAGACCTCCAGCATCCGCCGGAGTGCCTTTTGGAGATCGTGGAAAAATTTGACCAGGGCTATGAAGTTATCAGCATGGTCCGCATGAAGAATAAAACCGCCGGCCTGGTGAAAAATATTACCTCCGCCGCCTTTTATAAGCTGATCAACCATTTATCCGACGTGAAGTTTGAACCCAACGCCTCGGATTTTTTTGCTGTCAGTAAAGGCGCGGCCGACGTTCTTCGGAACAATTACCGGGAGAAGGTGCGTTTCTTAAGGGGCTACGTCCAGAGCGTGGGATTTAACAGGACCACGATCCAGTACGAGGCCAGACCACGGTTCGCAGGAGAGAGCAAGTACAGCTTAAGGAGCCTGTTCCGGTTTTCTATCAACACGATCCTGTGCTTTTCCGACATGCCCTTAAAGCTGGGGATCTATTCCGGCTGCGCGGTGGCGGTCTTCGGCCTTCTGATGATGGCCTATACCATCTGGACCTGGGCCAAATATGGAACACCCAGCGGCTATGCTACGATCGTGGTGCTGATGTCCTTTATGTTCGCCATGCTGTTTGTGATCGTGGGGATCATTGGGGAGTACATTGCGATCCTGTTTTCCGAGCTGAAGGACCGCCCGATCTACATCGTAAAGAGCACAGAAAACATGGAATCAGAAGAGAAAGTTACGAAATCCTAAATAATTTATGATATTTTGAAAAAAGGGCTACAAAAACCCAGAGGAATCGTATATAATACGTGAGTATGTAAAAAGGTCTGCCAAAGCCTGCTTTCCAATGATTTTGGCGGATCGGTGGAACTGAAATGACAGGAGGAGATCATAATGAAATTATTAAAGAGAATGGCTGTACTGGGCCTGGCAGTCCTGGCCCTCAGTGCATGTACAAAGAGCAGCGAGGAATCTGAGACTGTGACAGGAAACGAGGTGGATCCGGCAAAGCAGTCCGCCATGGATGAGGTGGACGAGACGCTGGCCCGTGAGGATAATATTTTGGTAGAGGATGAGACAGAGCCCAAATCCTTATATGAGTGGGATCAGGTAAAGGATGAGACAGACACCCTGTTCGCTGATGCAGATCTGTATCCCCAGACCGTGAAGATGGAGTTTGCAGCGGATGAGGCTTCCATGACCATCGACTTAAGCTGGGTATTAAAGAATGGAACGTCTGAGGAAGAGGCAGAAGAGTATGCGGCCATGATGGTGAAGCAGTTCAATGATATCGTTGCCGTTCAGAGCACAGAGCTGGAGAATTCCTCTGATTCCTCCTTCGGTACTCTCTGGAACCAGTTCGCACTGAATGTGAAGGTGGGCACAGAGGACGGAAAGTGGCTTGTGGATAAGAGCTACAAGGCAGGCGGAAAGATCGACCTGGCAATGCCAGAGGCAGAGAGCCAGGATGGTCCCGAGGACGTGGCAGAGGACGTTCCGAAGAAGGAAGTAAAGGAGCCCAAGGCCACAAAAGAGGCGAAATAAGAAAAAAGAATAGAAGAATGGGAGCAGAGATGGATCTGCTCCCGTTTTTTTGTCCCTTATTTTCTGCACTGATCCATAAAGTACTGGAAGATGGGCAGGGAATCCACACAGTTTTCCGGGTTGGTGACCGGACCGGTCATACGCTCCGGATGCCACTGGACGGCCCAGATGGGAAGGCTTACGTGCTCCACAGCTTCCACGATGGAATGGCCGTTGGCATCGGACCAGGCCACAGCCGTCAGATCCTTTCCCAGGTCCTTTAAAGCCTGGTGGTGGTAGCTGTTGATCTCCAGGGATTCCCCGAAGAGACGGCCCAGGATGGAGTCCTTTTTTAAGGTCACCGGATGGCATACGCCCTTGGCGTGCTCGCCGCCCAGCTCATCGGGGATATCCTGGTACAGGGTGCCTCCAAAATAGGCGTTCAGCACCTGGACGCCGCGGCAGATGCCAAAGATGGGCTTTTTCCGGTCCACAAAGGCTTTGATGAGCTTCCATTCCAGATCATCCCTTAAGGGATCCGTAATAACAAAATCGTATTTCAGCTCTTCGCCGTAAAGGGCAGGGGCCACGTCTTTTCCGCCGGAAAGCAGAAGACCGTCTGCCAGATCGGCATATTCCTCCGCGCAGTCATTGTTTACGGCTAAGAGAGGGATGCCGCCTGCACGGCGGATATTATCTGCATAATTCTGGTTCAGGGACCAGGCCGGCGTTCCATTGGCGGCGGCGCTGGTGCCGCCGGAAAGTAAGATCACTGGATTCATAAGATCCTCCTTTTTTGTGATTTATCCAACATCGAGCCCGCTGTGGTAGGAATAGTTCCCCAGCTCAGAAAGGAACATTTCAAAGCTCTGGTCCTTGAGCGGGATCTCGCTTGTCAGCATGGAGTTGAACTGATAGTACATAAGGTTGCATTTCTGAAGAGTCTGACGGTACAGGTCCAGGAAGGAGGCGGAAGAGGCCAGGGTCTTGTTCCAGGGATTGGTCCATACCTCATGGTCCAGGTTCAGGGTCTTCCGGACGCCTTTGGGCGTATCGTCGGTCACCAGCTTTTTGGAGGCGATGGGATGCTTTAAAAACATGGACTCAAAAAACTGGATCGTATTCCGCTTGTGGCCTGCCGGATCAGAAAGAAGGCGGCCGCCGAAGCGGATGGCATAAACGGAGCGGGTGACCATTCCCTCCGTGACCTGAAAGATATTGCGTTCTGTGATGGGATAGTAAGTTTCATTGATACAGCGGCTGAGGAACCGGGACAGGAACTGGATCTCCTGGCCGTTTAAGCAGATGGTAGCCGCCTGGTTGAACTCAGAGGGCTTTTTGTGCTTGAACTTCCGTAAAAGCAGCGTATCGATATCATTTTCCAGCTCCGCGTGAAGGCCATGGAACCGGGAGCCTTTTCCGTCGGTCTCATACTGGATGCGTCCGTAAACATAGGGATGGCAGATGGAGTCGGCGGCATAGTGGCAGAGGAAGCCGGCCATATAGGAAATGGCCTGTTCCCGCTGCTGCTTGGAACTGATGGCGGCGATCTCGTTGAGACAGTTCCGGAAGAAACGGTTCACATGGTATTCGTGCATATGGGAACCGACGTTCCGGTAGTCCCGGTGGCGCAGGATCGGGATATTATAAAAGAAGATATCCGGGCCCTGGAGCCCGATCTGGTAGAGCCAGCGGTATTTGGAGATCACATGCTTTAAATAATTGTTCGGCAGATCGTTATAGGCCTTTACGCCGAACAGGTAATGGGTCGTAAATCCTGGCAAATCGACCAGCTCCTTTATATTGGTTTCTGTACTGGTTTCCGGAAGGCGTCGGAAATCCTGCCTCCGGCATCATACCATCAGTATATCATATCTTACGGTAAATTGGAATAAAACATAATGAGAAAAGTCGCAGCAGGAGGTTGGAATGATCCATTGGATCCATACGATGGTCTGGGGGCCGGGGATGCTGGTTTTATTCCTGGCTGTGGGGATCCTTTATACGATCCGGTTAAGAGGTTTTGTGTTTTGGGGTTTCCCCCGGTGGTGGAAAAATACGGCCGGGAGCCTGTGGAAAACTCCGGAAAAGACAGGGACCAATGAGGAAAACATGCAGGGCGGGGATGCGGCCGGGGGAATGTCGCCGTTCCAGTCGGCGTGTACGGCCCTGGCAGCTACCATCGGTACAGGGAACATAGCCGGGGTGGCCACGGCCCTTTTATCAGGAGGGCCGGGGGCCATATTCTGGATGTGGGTATCTGCCTTTCTGGGCATGGCCACGGCCTATGGTGAAACGGTGCTGGGGATCCGTTACCGGAAGAGGGACCGGAGCGGAGGCTGGGTGGCCGGCCCCATGCTCTATATGGAACGGGGCCTTGGCTGCCGGTGGGCCGGGCTTCTTTACGCCGGGCTCTGCGCGGCGGCCTCCTTTGGTATGGGCAGCATGGTCCAGGCCAATGCAATTTCTGAGACCCTTGAGTTCTCTTTTTCCATGCCGCCGGTCCTCATTGGGGGCCTTCTGGTGCTTTTAAGCGGAAGGATCATGGCCGGGGGAGCCGTGGCCATAGCGGGAGCCGCGGAAAAGATGGTCCCGGTGTCGGCAGGGATCTATATGGCGGCTTCGGCGGCGGTGCTGTTTTTGTTCCGGGAAAATATTCCCTCTGCCTTTGGGATGATCTTCCAGGATGCGTTTTCGTTCCGGAGTGCCGCCGGAGGCGCGGTGGGGCTCCTGGCCAGCAAAAGCGTCCAGTACGGGATCGCCCGGGGCGTTTTTTCCAACGAGGCGGGACTGGGAAGCCTGGCGGTCCTCAACGGGGCAGCAGAAGGCGATCCAGGCGTCCAGGGCCAGTGGGCGATCTTTGAGGTGTTCTTTGACACGGTCGTGAGCTGCACCCTTACGGCGGTGGTGATCCTCTGTGCCATGGGCGGAGAGCTTCCGGCCTTTTCCGGAAACGGGGCAGAGCTGACAGGGATCTGCTTTTCCAGGGGCCTGGGGAACCTGGGCGGATATACAGTGTCCATGTGCGTGGCCCTGTTTGCCTTTGCCACCATCATCGCCTGGTATTATATGGGGCGGCAGGCGGCCTCGTACCTGGGGGAGGCGGTCGGAAAAGATCTGGTCCGGATCTATACGGCCGGATATCTGGCCGCCGTATTCCTTGGAAGCCTTGGCCCCATGGAGCTGGTCTGGGAGGTTTCGGACGTGCTCAACGGATGTATGGCAGTGCCGAACCTGGCGGCGCTGGTGCTGTTATCCGGGAAGGTGGGCTCTCCGGGGCGGGCCGGGAAGGAGCTCTGACTGCCGTCTGGCGGTATGGAAGGGATCCGGCAGGAGAAGAGGGCTCCGGCGGGCCGGAGCAGAAAGAAAAAGACATGAAAAAAGCACCCCGCCAGGTGCTTTTTTCAACAAAATGATTATTTGAAAAAGGGAGGAGAGCTGATATTTTCTATCAGCCCGAGTATTATGAAAAAAATCTTATAAGCAGCATCGCATCGGATGTTTATCTGTTTATGGTTATATGATATCCTGTAAAGATGAAGAAATCATGTGTATTGTGTAAAAGAATTTTGAAAAGAATTTGAACATTTTATGAACGGTAGTGGATAATTAAAACTTCATTCAAAAAAACGTAAGAGAAAAGTCCCGGGGATGAAAGGTTTTTCTGGTAAAATAGGGCTGTAAAGAGGAGAGACTGCATTTCTGTTTTATCAGAAAAGGAGGAAGCTGTTATGAAAAAAAGAGTTGCTCTGATCGCGGCGGGCTGTATTGCGGCGGGAAGCGTCCTGCTTTCGGGCTGCGCCACGGAGGTGAAGGCCACGGTTCCGGATGTGATCCAGGTGCAGAACCTGGAGGAGGATAGGAAGATCTCCTTAAGCACGTCGGAAACGGTAAAGGTAGCGCCGGACATGGCCCGGATCGTCTATGGGATCGCCACGGAGGATGCGGACGCAGAAAAATGCCAGCAGGCCAATGCGGAAAAGCTCAACGGGCTTCTGGAATATTTAAAGGGCCAGGGAGTGGCAGAAACGTCCATTGCCACCTCGGACTTTTCCCTGAACCCCATGTATGACTGGAGCGGGAATACGAGAAAGCTGGTGGGCTATGAGATGCGGACCCAGGTGGAGGTATCGGATGTGGCCCTGGACCAGGTTGGGAGCCTGCTGAGCCAGGGAGTGGCGGCCGGAGCCAATGAGATCCAGTCCATTTCCTACTATTCCAGCACCTATGACGAGGCCTACGCCGACGCTCTGGCACGGGCAGTGGAGCTGGCAAAGACCCGGGCATCTGTCCTGGCAGAGGCCAGCGGCCAGGAGCTGGGATACGTTATAAACATTGAGGAATACGGAGACCGCCAGGAGGGCCGGTATGTGACCTCCAATATGTCCATGAAGAGCGCGCCAGGGGCCGGAGCCGCAGAAGAGGCGGTCGTGGATATGGGCGTCATGCCGGGCGAGATGGAGGTGACAGCCAGCATCCGCATCGAGTTTGCCCTGCTTCCAAAGCAATAAAGGTATGGACATCCGGCAGCGTGTCCTGTATAATATCAGATAGAAATGGGGGATGTCTTCATGGCATCCCCGGTTTTATTACAGGAAAAGGAGATTGTCAATGAAAAATCCAGTAGTTACCATCGAAATGATGAACGGAGACATCATAAAGGCAGAGCTTTACCCGGAGGTGGCTCCCAATACAGTCAACAACTTTTTAAGCCTGGTGAACAAGGGCTTTTATAACGGCCTGATCTTCCACCGGGTCATCAAGGGCTTTATGATCCAGGGAGGCTGCCCCGACGGCAACGGCATGGGCGGCCCGGGCTACTGCATCAAGGGCGAGTTTTCCCACAACGGCTTCCAGAACGATCTGGCCCATACGCCGGGCGTTTTATCCATGGCCAGGGCTATGAACCCTAACTCTGCCGGTTCCCAGTTCTTCATCATGCATGAAGCGGCTCCGTACTTAAACGGAGAGTACGCGGCTTTCGGCCAGGTGATCGAGGGAATGGACGTGGTCAATACGATCGCCGAGGTCCGCACCGATTACAGCGACCGTCCCATGAAGGAGCAGAAGATCAAATCCATTACGGCTGAAACCTTTGGGGAAACGTATCCGGAACCGGAAAAATGCTGATCCGGGAGTAATATTTATGAGGGAGATCCGATATGCAGCAGTGAACGGGAAAGAGATCCCGGTTCTGATCTCCGATGAAAACGAGGCTCTTCTGGCCGCCAGGGCGGCTGGAGGAGCCATTGTTGGATTATGGAGCGGCGAGGGACGGGGAACGGCGGCTCCCTATGCGGTGGAAGCGCTTTCGGACGTGACGGAGGAATTTCTGGAGCGGGCTGCAAGACGCCATCTGGGACTTCCCTGGAGGATCTGCGAGACCAGGCGGCTCCTGGTGCGGGAGATGACCGGCGATGATTTTGACGAGGTGTGGGCCAACCAGGTGGGCCGCGGCTTCGGCTCTGTGGAGGAGCTGGAGGCGTATACGAAGCACCAGTATACATTTTATGAGTTCGGCTTCTGGGCCCTGGTGGAAAAGGAGACAGGGGATCTGATCGGCGTGGCGGGGCTTAAGGTGCCGGAGGAGGACGGGAAGGAAGAACGGGAGCTGGTGAAGCTGGAGCTTTTTAACGGCCGGGAGAACGCCGGGGACGGAGAGGTGGTCCTGGAGCTGGGCTACCATATTTTCCCCGCATACCGCCGCCGGGGCTATGGACTGGAAAGCTGTGCCGGGATCCTGGAATATGGCCGCCGGGAGCTGGAGGCGGACCGGTTCCTGGTGCGGATCCGGAAGGAAAACGTCCCCTCCCTGGTCCTGGCAGAAAAGCTGGGCTTCCGGGAAAAATAAGCCGTTGGGCCAGATATAAATTTTATATGGAAAGCTCTTGTCAAATAAGGGCTTTATCCGGTATACTGATTATTGTATACAAGAAACAGAAAAAATACAAGCGGGTGATGGAAATGCTGGATCGTTTGGAATTAAAGGCCTATGGAAAGATCAATCTGGGTCTGGATGTGGTGAGAAAACGGGAGGACGGCTATCATGAGGTGCGGATGATCATGCAGACCGTACACCTCCATGACCGGATCGTGATGGAGAAGACAAAGGAACCGGGGATCCGCACGGAAACGAACCTTCCCTATGTGCCGGACGGAGAGGGGAACCTGGCCTGGAGGGCCGCAAAGCTTTTAATGGATGAATTCGGCCTGTCAGAGGGCGTGGATATAAAGATCCGGAAATGCATTCCCGTGGCCGCCGGTATGGCGGGAGGGAGCACCGACGCGGCGGCAGTCCTGGTGGGCATGAACCGGCTGTTCGGCCTGGGCCTTGGAAAAAAAGAGCTGATGCGGCGGGGAGTGAAGCTGGGAGCGGATATCCCCTACTGTATCCTTAGAGGGACCGCCCTGTCGGAGGGGATCGGGGAGATCCTTACGGAGCTTCCCCCAGCTCCTCAGTGCCATGTGGTGCTGGCAAAGCCCCAGATCTCCGTGTCCACAAAGGCGGTATATGAAAAGCTGCGGGTGGATGCCCTGGGACCGGAGGCCCACCCGGATATCGACGGTATGGCGGCGGCCATCCGGGCAGGCAGCCTGGACGGCGTTACAGCCCGTCTGGGAAATGTGCTGGAAACGGTCACGATCCCGGATCATCCGGAGATCGGCGCCATTAAGCGGATCATGCTGGAGCACGGGGCGGAGGGGGCGCTCATGAGCGGCAGCGGCCCCACGGTATTTGGGATCTTTAAGGACAGGGAAGAGGCAGACGCGGTCTGCGGGATCCTCAGAGAGACAGACAACGGACGGTTGACCCGACAGGTCTATTTGACCAGATTTTTTAACAAAAAACCAGCCAGATAGAAGGAGAAGGCCAATGACAAGCAACTTTGATGTGAAGATGGATGAATATCTGCCCCTGCGGGATGTGGTGTTCAAGACGCTGCGCCAGGCGATCCTAAAGGGAGAGCTGGAGCCGGGAGAGCGGCTCATGGAGATCCAGCTGGCGGAGCGCTTAGGCGTCAGCAGGACTCCGATCCGGGAGGCGATCCGGAAGCTGGAGCTGGAGGGCCTGGTCCTTATGATCCCCCGGAAGGGAGCCGAGGTGGCCAGGATCTCTGAAAACAATCTGCGGGACGTGCTGGAGGTGCGCCGGACCCTGGAGGAGCTGGCGGTGGATCTGGCCTGCCAGAGGATGACGGAGGACGAGCTGGAGGAGCTGAAAAAAACACAGGAATTGTTTGCCCAGGCCATCCGGGAGGGAGACGCCATGCGGATCGCCCAGACCGATGAAAGGTATCATGAGATCATTTACGGCAGTACAAAAAATGAAAAGCTGGTGCAGATCCTAAACAACCTGCGGGAGCAGATGTACCGCTACCGCCTGGAATATATCAAGGATGAGGACAAGCGGCATATTCTCCTGGTGGAGCATGACCAGATCCTAAAGGCCCTGAGCCTGCGCCATGTCCACGAGGCGAAGATCGCGATCCGGGAGCATATTGATAATCAGGAGATCACCATCCTGAAGAACCTGAAGGAGCAGGAAAATGACGTTCAAAGAAAAGTATCTGGCCGGAGAAATCCGGTTTGAGGAGATCGACGATTACATTGAGATATGGAATAACAGCGACGACGAGCGGACGCTGGCACAGTTTCTGGGGCTTAGCGCAGACGAGGAAGACGTCTGGATCGATGACAGCGACGAGGCCTTAAAGGCCATGCTGGACCAGGAGCGCTGCCAGTCTTAGTCCGCAGGCAAAGGAAAAGAAAGGGGTATGGGAAAATGAAGACAGTAACACTGGGAAGAACAGGGATCACAGTCAGCAAGAACGGGTTCGGTGCGCTGCCGATCCAGAGGATCACAAGGGATGAGGCCGCAAAGCTCTTAAGGAAGGCATATGACGGCGGCATCACGCTGTTTGATACAGCCAGGGCTTACTCTGACAGTGAGGAGAAGATCGGCTATGCCATGAGTGATATCCGGAACCATATCTACATCACCACCAAGACCGCAGCCCAGAACGCAGAGGAATTCTGGAAGGACCTGGAGACCAGCCTGACACTCCTTAAAACGGATCATGTGGACGTGTACCAGTTCCATAACCCGTCCTTCTGCCCGAGGCCGGGGGATGAAAGCGGCCTTTATGAGGCGGCCTTAAAGGCCAGGGAGCAGGGAAAGATCCGTTTCATCGGCATCACCAACCACCGGCTGGCTGTGGCTCATGAGGCCATTGACAGCGGCCTTTATGATACCCTCCAGTTCCCGTTCTGCTATCTGTGCAGCGAAAAGGATGTGGAGCTGGTGGAGGACTGTAAGAAGAACAACATCGGCTTCATCGCCATGAAGGCCCTGTCCGGCGGACTGATCACCAACTCTGCCGCCGCCTATGCCTTTGAGGACCAGTACGACAACGTGCTTCCCATCTGGGGCGTCCAGAGGGAGAATGAGCTGGATGAATTTTTAAGCTATATGGAACATCCGCCGGTGATGAACGACGAGATCCGGGCTCTCATCGAGGCGGACAGAAAACAACTGTACGGAAGCTTCTGCCGGGGCTGCGGCTACTGTATGCCGTGTCCGGTGGGGATCGAGATCAATAACTGCGCCCGGATGTCCCTGCTGCTGCGCCGTTCTCCGTCCGAAGGCCATCTGTCCCCCGAGGGCCAGGCAAAGATGATGAAGATCAAGGACTGCCTCCACTGTAACCAGTGCATGAGCAAATGTCCCTATGGCCTCAATACGCCGGAGCTTTTACAGAGGAACCTGAAGGACTATGAGGAGGTCCTGGCCGGGAAGGTCATGACTCCCACCAACTTCTAAACAGGCAGAGAGCCGGGAAAAACGCTGGGAACAGCCTTTTCCGGCTCCTGGTCATATAGAAAGAGGGCCGCTGCCAGTCTGCAGCGGCCCTCTGGGCTTTCCGCCCTTCATCATCCTTCAATGGCGATGTAATTGGGTGTTTCCACCTTCTTCTGCTCCTCCTCTTTGGGAACAGACAGGGAAAGGATCCCGTTTTCAAATCTGGCTGTGATATCCTCCTGCTTTACGTTCTCACCCACGTAGAAGCTCCGGCTCATGGCTCCGGCGTACCGTTCACGGCGGATATAGCGGCCTTCCTTATCCTTTTCGTCCTTATCCAGGCCCTTGGAGGCGCTTATGGTCAGACAGCCGTCCTTTAACTCAGCATGGATCTCATCCTTCTTAAAGCCCGGAAGATCAATGTCGATCACATACCGGCCATCCGCTTCTTTAATATCGGTCTTCATGACTCTGGAGGCGTTCTTTCCGTACAGCGGACTGCGTTTTCCAAAGAATTCATCGTTAAAGGAATCCATCATTTCATCAAATAAGTTTTCACCAAAGATACTGGGCATCAGCATAAATCATTCCTCCATTCTATATGTCAATTTACTGCTGGTCACAAATAAGTTTCTGGAACCGGAGGAGGCAGGAACCAGACCAGACATTTGAAGTCCTTTTTCTGTTTTCTATTTCGTCTCCTTTGTTCTATCTGTAATATATCACGCATTATTAGCACTGTCAAGAGGTGAGTGCTAATTATTTTGTGAAAAAAGTATGAAGTCAGCTGACCATGACGGCCCGTGATCCTTCAGGCATTTGACATCCCGCTTCCGGGACCGTATAATATTTCCATAAGAAAAGAGGAGGACCGATTATGCCAGATATAAGAGAGATCACAGATCTGTCGGCTCCGGAGCTGGACATTTATGCCAGGCTCTCTGAGGGCCAGCTGCTTCACTATTACGAACCGGATACGGGCCTTTTTATTGCTGAAAGCCCCAAGGTCATCAGCCGGGCCCTGGATGCCGGATATGAGCCGGTGTCCCTTTTAATGGAGCCGGAGCATGTGGAGGGAGAAGCCAGAGAGGTGGTCTCCCGGTGCGGCGGTATCCCCGTCTATACGGCAGAGGCCAGGATCCTTACGGAGCTTACGGGTTTTCAGCTGACCAGGGGCGTCCTCTGCGCCATGCGGCGGCGGAGGCTGCCGGATGCGGCTTCCCTCTGCGCTGGGGCCAGACGGGTGGCGGTCCTGGAAAACGTCATGAATCCCACCAATGTGGGGGCCATTTTCCGGTCTGCGGCCGCCCTGGGCATGGACGCGGTGCTCCTGACGCCGGGATGCAGCGATCCCCTGTACCGGCGGGCCGCACGGGTCAGCATGGGCACAGTGTTCCAGGTGCCCTGGACTTTTTTTGACCGGCAGCAGTGTCCGTGGCCGGAGAGGGGGATGGAGGTCTTAAGGGAGCTGGGGTTTAAGACGGCCGCCATGGCCTTAAAAAAAGATTCGGTGAGCATCGGCGATCCGGCCCTCCTGGCAGAGGAGCGGCTGGCGGTGGTGCTGGGGACCGAGGGAGACGGTCTGGCGGCGGAGACCATTGCAGACTGCGACTATACGGTGATGATCCCCATGGCCCACGGGGTGGATTCTCTCAATGTGGCGGCGGCGTCAGCCGTGGCCTTCTGGGAGCTGGGGAAAAGATAAGGAGGTGGGGCGATGACCGAAATGGAGCTGAGAGAGGAGATCCGTCGTTATGAGCCCTTCAATGAACAGGAACGGGAGGATAAGAAGGAGATCCTGCGGCAGATGGAACAGGCAGACAATATCCTGACCAGGGACAACCGGAACGCCCATATCACGGTCTCTGCATGGATCATGGACAGGGACCGGAAAAAGGTCCTGATGGCATACCACAATCTTTACCAGTCGTGGGCATGGCTTGGGGGCCATGCAGACGGGGACGCCGATCTGAAGGCGGTGGCGCTGAAGGAGATCCGGGAGGAAAGCGGGCTGGAATCCGTCCGGTTCGTGACAGAGGATATTTTCTCCCTGGAGATCCTTACGGTTGACGGCCACGAAAAACGGGGAAGCTATGTGCCGTCGCATCTGCATCTGAACGTGACCTATCTGCTGGAGGCGGACCCAGAGCTTCCGCTGCGGATCAAGGAGGACGAAAACAGTGAGATCGGGTGGATCGGTGTGGAAGAAATCGAAAGAAGATCCACGGAAAAATGGTTTGTGGAACGGATCTACTCCAAATTATGCAAGAAGGCCCAGAGCCTGAGGAATGGAAAGCTGGCGATTCCGGAATGAACGATTAAGAGGGAACGCCTGGAAAAATTTCAGCTTTGTGACAAGATCACGGAAAATTTCCAGAAAAACGGTTATGATAAGAACATAAAGAAAAACATCAACCCAGGGAGGGCGGATATATGAGATTAAAGGATAAGGTTGCTATCATAACCGGCGGAAGCCGCGGGATCGGCTTTGCCACAGCAGAAAGATTTTTACAGGAGGGCGCCAAGGTCATTATCACAGCCAGCTCCGAGGAGAATGCGAAGAAAAGCGCAGCCCGCTTAAAGGAGCTGTATCCGGATTCCGTGGTGGACGGGATCAGTCCCAACCTTTCCAGCCTGGAATCGGTACGGAAGGAATTTAAGAAGGTAACAGAAAAATACGGCTGCGTGGATATCCTGGTGAACAATGCAGGAGTCTCCGAAAGCACGCCCTTTACGGAATACACGGAAGAGACATACGACCGTGTCATGGATCTGAACGTGAAGGGGATCTTCACAGCCACCCGGGCGGCCAGCGAATGTATGATCGCCAAGGGAAGCGGAGTGATCCTTTCCACCTCGTCCATGGTCAGTATTTCCGGCCAGGCCAGCGGTCTGGCATACCCCACCTCTAAGTTTGCCGTCAACGGACTTACAGTATCCCTGGCCCGGGAGCTGGGCCCCAGGGGGATCCGCGTCAACGCGGTGGCCCCGGGGATCACGGAGACGGATATGATGAAGGCGGTGCCAAAAGAGGTGATGGATCCGCTGGTGCGGCAGATCCCCCTGCGCCGTCTGGGCAAGCCCGAGGACATTGCCAACGCCTTCGTGTTCCTGGCCTCAGAGGAAGCGTCCTACATCACAGGCGTGGTCTTAAGCGTGGACGGAATGGCAAGATCATAAGCAAAATAAAAAAGGCCGGTCCCGGTCCGGAAACCCTGATCTGTGGTTTCCAGAGCCGGAACCGGCTTTTTTTCGCTGCAAATGCGGCCCGCCGCAGGCGGAGAAGCCCGAAAGCGGGCTTCTTTTATGTATAGTTATGAAGCGGCAGCGGGAGCCGTCTTTTCGGAATTATGCCTGGAGGCGAAGTAGGCCCGCAGGGAGTTTACGACGATGATCAGGCCTAAGAGCATTAAAAGGATGGCGATGATCAGCTGGAGTCCCTCCACCATGAAGGTGGCGGAGCCGGAGGCAAAGGCAGTTACCAGCGCTTTGGTCCTCTGTACCAGGGCAGTGGTGGTGACGCAGAGCATGATGGCCAGCGGCGGGAACAGCATCTTGTTGCTGCGGCCAGTGACCTTCATGAATACGCACAGGGTCACCAGGACCAGGGCAGATAATAACTGGTTGGCAGATCCGAACAGCGGCCAGATGTTGGAATATCCGATCCGGGTCAGGACAAAGCCGAAGAACAGGGTCAGCAGGGTGGAAACGTATTTGTTGCAGATGAACTTTCTCCAGCCTTCGGCGTGCTCCATGTCATCCACAGAGAACAGCTCCTGTAAGCTCATACGGCCGATCCTGGCAACGGCGTCCAGGCTTGTGAGGGCCAGGGCGGAAACACACATGGTCATGAAGCACTGGGCAATGTACATGGGAACGCCGAACATCTGGAAGAAGCCTGCCACGCCGCTTGAGAAGATCTGGAACGGAGTTCCAGCAGCGGGAGTTCCGTCGGCTCCGGCGGCAGCGCCTGCCACACAGAGGGCCAGTACGGCTAAAAGGCTTTCCAGGACCATGGCTCCGTAGCCCACCTTTAACATATCCTTTTCGTTGGCCACGGTCTTTGAGGACGTGCCGGAGGATACCAGGCTGTGGAAGCCGGAAACAGCTCCGCAGGCAACGGTGACGAACAGGATCGGGAACATGTCTCCCAGCTTTTCATTATGGAAGCCGGTGTACATGGGCAGGTTCATGGACGGATGGGCCACGAAAAGCCCCAGCACGGCTCCGGCGATCATGCCGATGAACATATAGGTGGTCATGATGTCACGGGGCTGCTTTAAAAGCCACATGGGAAGGACTGCTGCAAAAAAGATATAAATAAAGGTAATGTAGGTCCAGGCCTCTTTTCCGGCGGTGATGGGGGCCATCATTCCAAGAGCCAGGGCAGCCACGGTGCAGGCAAGGCCCAGGATCGTCTCCTTCCAGCCGGTAAAATGGAGGCGTGTCTGCAATACGCCGAACAGCATGGCGAAGGCGATAAATAATAAGGAAATGGTCCCGGCTGCGCCGTTGGTCTTTGCCGCTGCGGACAGGCTGGTCACGCCGTCCACGGTCTGGTAGGCATTGAAGGTCCCGGCCACCATGTCGGCAAAGGCTGCGATCACCAGCCAGGTGAAGAGCCAGCAGAATACCAGGAACAGCTTCCGGCCCAGCCTGCCGATGTATTTTTCGATCAGAAGTCCCATGGACTTACCATCATTTTTTACGCTCACATAAAGAGCACCGAAGTCTGTGACGGCTCCAAAGAAGACGCCGCCAATGAGGATCCATAAAAGAACGGGGACCCATCCGAAAACGGCCGCCTGGATGGCTCCGGTCACAGGGCCGGCTCCGGCGATGGAGGAAAACTGATGGCTGAAAACGGTCCAGCCGTCTGTGGGGACGTAGTCCTGTCCGTCCGCGTGAACGACTGCCGGTGTTTTGGCTTTCGGGTCGATGCCCCATTTCTTTGCAAGAAAGCGGCCATACAGCACATAGGCGGAGGCCAGGCAGATCGCGGAGATGAGGACGATTACAAGTGTGTTCATAATTATTCTCTCCTTGTTAGTATTTATAAGTACATACTATAATCCTGTAAAGAGATAAAGTCAATAAATCTGGTGAAGAACATGAGAAAATCGTCGTTTTTATGGTAAAATGATGAAAAACTGTTGGAAATTTATATAAATTTAATAATGTTTATAAAAAAGATATAATGTATAAATATACTAGATATAACCAAAGGGAATAGTAATAACAAAAGAAAAAACCAGTCCGCAGAATCCATATAAATCATAGAATAATTTTTGGTTTTTTGTGCATAATATTCAAGTATATAAAATTTTAACAAATTCGTTTGGAATTTAACAAGAACTGTGCTATAATGCATTTCGTTGCACAAATACAAAAAAGAAAAGGAAGGTTACACAATGGAAAATTCTAAGAAAATGACCTGGTATACCTTAGCCTTTATGGCGTTTTCCACAGTTTGGGGATTCGGAAACGTTCTGAATGGCTTCGTATACTTTAACGGTATCCAGGTTATCTTCAGCTGGGTAATGATGTTTGCCCTTTACTTTGTTCCCTACGCGCTCATGGTTGGTGAGCTGGGCTCCGCTTTCAAGAACTCCGGCGGCGGCGTAAGCTCCTGGATCCACGAAACCATCAGCCCGAAATTTGCATATTATGCCGGCTGGACCTACTGGGCATGCCACGTTACTTATATCGCAAGTAAGGGCAGCGGCGGATTAAAGGCTTTAAGCTGGATGGTATTCCAGAACGGAACTACCTACGATACATTCCCGACCATTGCTGTACAGTTAGCGACTCTGGCAGTTCTCCTGTTCTTCAGCTGGGTAGCAAGCCGCGGCTTAAACCCGCTTAAGAAGCTGGCTACCATTGCCGGAACCAGTATGTTCGTAATGTCCATCCTGTACATCCTTATGATGTTTGCCGCTCCGGTGATCAATCCCAACGCAGAGTATGTGACAATGGAATTCACCAAAGAGGCGCTGATCCCGAAGTTCAACGTGGGTTACTTCACTTCCCTGTCCATCCTGGTATTCGCAGTGGGCGGATGTGAGAAGATCTCCCCGTATGTAAATAAGGTAAAGGATCCGTCCAAGGGATTCCCGAAGGGTATGATCGCTCTGGCCGTTATGGTCATGGTATGTGCGATCCTGGGAACCATCGCCATGGGCAAGATGTTCGATCCGACCATCATCAACGAGAGCAAGGAAAGCTTCAACTCCTACGTTTCCAACGGCTCCTACTGGGCATTCCAGAAGTTAGGTGAGTACTACGGCGTAGGCAACGCTCTGCTGATCATCTACGCAGCCTGCAACGCCATCGGACAGTTCTCCACTCTTGTTTTAAGTATCGACGCTCCGCTTCGTATGCTTCTTGACAACGAGGATGCAAGACAGTTCGTTCCCACCAAGCTGTTAAAGAAGAACGACAAGGGCGCATACATCAACGGTATCTGGATGGTTGTGGCTCTTTCCGGAAGTATCATCCTGATCCAGTCCTTCGTACCGGGCGCAGCTGCTGTATTAACACAGTTAAATAAGCTGAACTCCGTAACCATGCCGCTCCGTTACCTGTGGGTATTTGCCGCTTACATTGCCTTAAGAAAGGCTGCCGGCAAGTTCCATCCGGAGTACCGCTTCGTGAAGAACCAGGGCATCGCTCTGACCGCAGGCGTATGGTGCTTCTTCGTAACGGCTGCATGCTGTCTCCTTGGTATGTATGTGGAAGGCGATATGGCCTCCACAGCCTTAAACGTGATCACTCCCTTCGTTCTTACTGCTCTGGGACTGATCCTTCCGGAGATCAAGAAGAGAGAAAAAACAAACGCTTAACTGGAAATAAAATAACTTGTATTGTGCGTATCCGGCAGCTGGCCCATCCTGGACTGGCTGCCGGTTTTTCCTATATATTTTTGGGGATAGATATGATAAAATAGGGTCCATGGAAACAGCTGCGGCAGTCAGAAAAAGGAGGGGAGCCTGTGGATATACAGAAGGATGACCGGAAGGCGTGTGGAAAAGAGCAGACCGGGGACAGAGACTGGAAGGTGACCTTTGAAGGGGGCTTTTACGGCCAGAGGGGCCGCCGGGGGATCGAGATCCCGGTGGGAAAGACGTTTTCCTGGGGGAAGGAGATCTGGCATGTTCCGGCGGTGTACCAGTGCGGAAAGGGGCTGGTGGCAGATATCTTTGCGGAGATCGACCCGGAACGGGTGAAGGCCTTTTTAGAACGGTACCGGGATCTGGAGGAGGACAGGCTGACGGAGGAGGAGCAGGAGCGGATCCAGCAGGAAAGTCCTCTGGAAACGGGCTTCCAGCCGGAGATCGTACTGAACGGAAGGAAGCTTCGGGGAGTGGAGGGAAACGGGCTCTGCTGGCTCCCGGAATCCTGCCGGGAAATGGATGCCGGGGCTCTGAACGATGGGCCGGCAGAAGAATATCCGGAACTGGATAATGACGGGGATCCGGTGGAGGAGTACCCGGCGGCAGACCCGTATGAAGAGGAGCGGAGGCTCCTGGAGCATTACGGACTGGATCCGGCGAAGGCCTGGTCCATGAACCGCTGGAGCTTTTCCTGGGCTACAAAGCGGCCGCCAAAGCTCCGGTCCCTGAGCCTTACCATGAAGCGGGACCGGGTCTGTATTCCAGGCATCCGCTTTACAGTCCGGGGGCCGGGAGACCAGATCCCCTTTATCCATCCCTCCACAGGAGAGCGTCATGTGCTGACGGTCCTGGAATACCAGGAGGAGGAGATGGACCGGAAGGCCTTTGAAGCGCCGGAGGATATGGAACAGGAAGAGAGACGGAGGCTTTTCCGGCGTATGGGGGAGTGGGAGTATCCCACCCACCTGACGGCCATGACCTACGCCGTAAGCCCAGAGATTTCCAGGAGAGAGCTGCAGATCCGGGACTGCGGCGGCGACCGTCCCCGGAGGATCCTGCCCAGGGAGCCGGAGGACCGGTTCCTTCCGGAGGCGAAGGATGATGCGTGCGTCATGGCAGGAGCCAGCGCCATCGGGATCATCGGCGGAGCCGACGGGCCCACCGCCATTTTCATGGCGGGGAAGGGAGAGCCGTGCGGCACCTTTTCCTCCCTGTATTTTGAACCGGGAAAGCCGGTGGAATGGCGGATGCGGTTTTATGAGCAGCGGGTGGAGGATCTGGAAGTGAAGCTTTTATAAAAGAAGGGCGGGGAACAGTCAGTGCTGTTTCCCGCTCTTTCTGCTGTCAAAGTATGGAAAGCTGTCGATGGCGTCTAAGATATCCTTAAAATCATCTCTGGGAGCCAGGCGGATGTAGGCCTTTAAGATCTCCTGCTCCCGGGACCGGAAGGGGCCGTAAAAGATATCGTACAGGTTGTGGCCCCGCAGATGGATGCGGATCTCCTCCATATGGTCCTTCATATCCTCCGGGGAAGTGAAGTCCCGGCCCAGGGCCTTTATGAGCTTCTGGCCGCTGGTGAGCCGGTGGAGATATTCCCGCCATTTTTTGTACAGGGTCTCGTAAAAGGCTTCCTGGCTCTCCACAATGCCCAACTGTGCCATGATCTCCGGGTTAAAGAAGTAGTTTTCAAAGGAATAATATTTCAGGATCAGCACGTTCCTTCTGGTGACTCTGGGGAGCCGGTCCACGTCCTCGGCATTCCGCGCGTCATAATACCGGCAGAGTTGCCCCGCCAGCTCCTCCGGATCCTTTCCATCCCCGTCCCGGATCATCAGGAACTGGTCCCGGATATAGACCTGGTTCATATATTTTAAATTGGCGTAGGTCTTGATGTTGGTACAGCTGTTGGTGGTGATGATGGAAATGCGGGAGAGCCGTCCCTCCTGGTCCCGGATCTCAGAGTAGTAGTTTTCCAGCAGCAGGGGAAGCCGGGACTTATCCTGCTTTCCTTCCACAATAAAAACGAAGCTCACGTTCATCAGATCGCTGGCCCCGTAGCCCAGATCGTCCAGGATCCGGCCCAGATCGGTCTTTTCCCGGATCACGGAATACATGTCGTCGTCCAGGACCACCTGGCGGATCTGGCGGGCCGTGAAATTAAACAGAAGATCCGGCGAATGGGTCTGGAAGATCACCTGGTTTTTTAAGGAAAGGCGGTACAGGATCTCACAGCACATTTTCTGGAGCTGGGGATGGAGAAAGATCTCCGGGTCCTCCACCAGGATGATGCTGGGGATCCGGTCCGGCTCGGCCACATACGTTTCCAGGAGAGACAGCATATAGATGCTCCGCATGCCTTTGCCCAGGTATTCCACCGGAGTCTCTGTCCCCCTTTTTTCATTGCAGGCTGTGACCGTAACGGAAAACATCTGGTCTGTGTCACAGTTTATGGAGCAGCGGATCTCTTCATAGCCGCCGTTTTTTAGGAAGTTTTCACTGAGCTTTTTGGAAAAGCTGCTGAAATTCAGCTGATAGATCTTATATTCCAGGAGCCTGGCAGTCTCCACGGCGGAAAGCTCCGCAGGCTTTTTCTGGTCGATGAGGCCGATACAGCGGAAGCAGTGGCTGCAGGCCTTGGCAGGATCGAAGATACAGGAGCCGGAGCGGAGCTTTCTAAGCTGCCGGTCTTCCTGGAACATGAGAAGGTCGTTCTGGAGCTGTCTTAAGTCCCGGTCGGCAGTGATCCGGTAGATCCTGGGGAGGATCATGGGGATATAGGGATTGTTTTTCCGGGAAATATCTTCGTAGCGGACCTTTCCGTCTTTATTTACATGGAAGGTAAAGCAAAGCTCTCCCTGGGAGAAGGAGGGAAGCCGTTCGCCGAAGACCCGCCTCCACACCTCGTACCGCCGGTACTGGCTGACGATGCCCATACGGTGGAACAGGGCCAGATCCTCGCCGCTGATGGAAAAGGAGGCGTCGATGCGGATGGCCTGTTCCCTTTCGTTAAAATCGGTCTCCTGGACCTGGTAGCAGCCGCAGACGGCGCAGACTGCGTCCAGGATCGAGGTCTTCCCTGTATTATTCTTTCCCACCAGGATCAGGGCCCGGTCAATGTCCCGGATCTCCATGTCCCGGATGGACTTGAAATTGTGGATGTGAAGATAAGTCAGCTGCATGCTCCGCCCTCCCTGTAAAAGTTCTTCCTTTTGCCCCTAGTATAATCCAGCCGGAGGCCCATGGCAATAGAAAACGTCTGCGTCGTGGGGCAGTCTGCCAGATAATTTGGAAAAAATCAAAAAAAGGGTTGACATTTGCTTTAAAGTGGCATAGAATACAGACACAGAAATAAGAGAAACCGATGAGAAAGAGGAGTAAGCCTTCTTCTGATATCACAGAGAGCTGCAGGCGGTGGGATTGCAGTATGGAAGGGATCGCTGAATGGACTTTCGAGGGCGGCCTGAAATGAAAAGAGTAGGAGCTGCCGGGAACCAAACCCGTTATCAATGAGGGATGCATGGTAGTGCATTGAAAGTGGACATTTATGTCAATTTGAGTGGTACCGCGATTATAAACGATTATAACCGTCTCAAGCGAAAGGGCTTGAGGCGGTTTTTGTGTTATAGGAACATGGGTTCCATGACATAAAAACGTTCCGCGAGGATCGTCATGGGGCGGAAGAGGATTCTGCCGCAGACGCGTACCGCCGCTGGTTTCCCGTTTCTGAAATGCGAAAAAATTTAAGAGCATGGAGGAGAAAGACTATGAAGAAAAAAATGATGAGCGCAGTGATGGCAGCAGCAGTGACAGCGGCACTTTTAGGAGGCTGTGGGGGGAAGGAAACGTCAGGCAGCCCAGAGGCCAGTGGGGCGAAGGCAGAAGAAACAACGGCCCAGGGCTCAAAGGAGACAAAAGAGGAGAAGACCGGCGGGGCCGGAGAAAATACAGAAGCTGGAAACGCAGACGGCGGGGAATATACCGTGGCCGTTGTAAAGCAGATGGACCACGCGTCCCTGGACGAGATCGCCGCTGCCGTCTGTGAGGAGCTGGATGCCTTGGCAGAAAAGAACGGAGTTTCCATCCAGTATGAGGTATATTCCGGCCAGGGAGACCAGTCGGTGCTGACCCAGATCGGGACCCAGGTGATCTCCGAGCAGGTGGATGCGGTGATCCCCATTGCCACCCTGGCAGCCCAGGTCATGGCCACCTGTGCTGAGGATACGAAGACCCCGGTGGTCTATGCGGCCATCTCCGATCCGGAGGCAGCGGAAATGACGGACATTGATTATGTGACCGGAACCTCAGACGCCTTGAATACAAAGTTCATCCTGGATATGATGCTGGCCCAGGATCCGGAGGTGAAAAAGGTCGGACTCCTTTATTCCTTATCGGAGGATAACTCCAAAACGCCCATCGCTGAGGCAAAGGCGTATCTGGAGGAAAAGGGGATCGGATACACAGAGAAAACGGCCAATACCAACGACGAGGTGATCACAGCGGCCAGCGCCCTGATCGCAGAGGACGTGGACGCCATCTTTACACCCACCGACAACGTGATCATGTCCGCAGAGCTGGCGATCTATGAGAGCCTGGCCGAGGCAGGGATCCCCCACTACACCGGGGCCGACTCCTTCGTAAGGAACGGCGCCTTTGCCACCTGCGGCGTCAACTACACAGACCTGGGCCATGAGACGGCGGACCTGGCTTATACGGCCATGACAGAGGGCATGGATTCCCTGGAGGACTTTTATCTGGCCGAGGGCGGGATCATCACTGTGAACACCGAAACAGCCCAGGTCCTGGGAGTCGATTATTCCGTATTTAAGGACATGGGAACTCTGGTGGAGGTAGGCACCACAGAGGATTAAAGAAAGCGGCTGCCGGGGGCCTGTACAGAATGGGCGCAGGCTCCCAGGCAGAAAATAAAGAGTATGGAAGGATGGGAAAGATATGCTTTATGTGGTTCAGACAGCCCTGGAGCTGGGATTTATGTATGCCCTGGTGGCCATGGCCCTGTTTTTAAGCTACCGGATCCTGGATATCGCAGATATGACCACAGACAGTGGATTCGTTTTGGGAGCAGCCGTATCGGTGACCTGCGCGGCGGCCGGCCATCCGGTGCTGGCGGTTTTTGCAGCCATGGCGGCGGGAGCCTGCGCCGGTTATGTGACAGCGTTTTTGCAGACCAGGATGGGCGTACCGTCGATCCTGGCCGGGATCATCACCAATACGGGGCTCTACACCGTGAATCTCATGGTCATGGGCTGGAGCTCCAATGTGAGCCTCTTAAAGCAGGATACCATGTTCACACTGTTCCGGGACCTGGGGATCGGAGGCGGATTTTATAAGCTGATCCTGGCGGGCGGCATCACCATGTTTGCCGGAGCCGCCCTGGTATGGTTTCTGGGCACCCGGCTGGGCTTAAGCATCCGCGCCACCGGAGACAACCGGGATATGGTGCGGGCGTCGTCGGTGAACCCGGTGTTTACCATTACTGTGGGACTCTGTATCTCCAACGCCTTAACGGCCCTTTCGGGAGCTGTGGTGGGACAGTACCAGAAATCGGCGGATATCAACAGCGGAGCCGGGATCGTGGTCATCGGCCTGGCCTGCCTCATCATCGGAGAGACTGTACTGGGCCGCCGCTCCATGGGAAGAAACGTGGCGGCAGCTGTGACCGGGAGCATTCTGTACCGCTTCCTTTATGCCATGATCCTTAAGACCTCCATCGTTCCCATCGAGTGCCTGAAGCTGGTGACAGCGGTGGTGGTGGCCCTGGCCATTGCCTCCCCGTCCTTAAGAGAGTGGGCAGGACTTCAGAAAAAGAAAGCGGAAGCGAAGAAAAGGAGGGGACAGTCATGCTAAAGCTGGACCATATCAGAAAGACCTTTAATCCGGGGACGGTCAACGAAAAGGCAGCCATCCGGGATCTGTCCCTCCATCTGGAGCCGGGAGATTTTGCCACGGTCATCGGCTCCAACGGCGCGGGCAAGTCCACCATGTTCGCAGCCATTGCCGGGAGCTTTATTACGGATTCCGGTTCCATCACCTTAAACGGAAAGGACATTACCTTTGCGCCCGAGTACCAGAGGAGCCGCGTCATCGGCCGTCTCTTCCAGGACCCCTTAAAGGGAACGGCTCCCCATATGACCATTGAGGAAAACCTGTCCCTGGCGTATCTGCGGGCGTCCAGAGGAAGCATTCCCTTCAGCCGGATCTCAAAAAAGGATAAAGAATTTTTCAGAGAGCAGCTTTCCATGCTGGACATGGGGCTGGAGGACCGGATGAAGCAGCCGGTGGGCCTTTTATCCGGCGGCCAGCGCCAGGCCCTGACCCTTCTTATGGCCACCATGGTGCCCCCGCTTTTACTGCTGTTGGATGAGCACACGGCAGCCCTGGATCCGGCCACGGCGGAAAAGGTGCTGGAGCTGACGAAAAAGATCGTGGCAAAAAACCATACCACCTGTCTGATGGTCACCCACAATATGCAGCAGGCCCTGACCATGGGAAACCGGACGCTGATGATGGACGATGGCCGGATCGTGTTCGATGTGAAGGGAGAGGAGCGGTCCCGCATGACTGTGCCGGATCTTCTGGAGAAGTTCCGTATCGGAGCCGGGAAGGAGCTTGATAACGACCGGATCCTTTTGTCGGCGGAGGACTGATCCTGCCGGAATGCATTGGGATCTATATAAAATCCGACCGGTGGGAGCCATGCTGTCCAATACGGTGACGCCCGACGGCTATACGGTCGGAAGCGACGGGGCGTGGATCTAAACAGATGAAAATATAGGAAACCGGCGCGGGGGCTGCGGCCTTTCGCGCCGGTTCCTGCTTACAGGTTTAGGTGGCGGAGCGGACGGGGCTGTGGTATACTTTTATCATGGAATACAGGAGCTGAGGGCAGCAGCAGAGCAGCGCCTGTGGGAGGAACCGGAAGATCTTACCGGAGCGATCCGGAAATATAAAAGGGAGGAAACACCTATGACAGAACAGGAAATGAAAGCGCGTATCGAAAGAAGCAGGGAACTGATCGACTGGTCCAGGGAGGAATACCACAGTCGGATCAGACCTTAAAAAAGCCCCAGCCGCCTCTGGTGAAGGCGCCCATGACGGAAAACACCATGGAGCTTCCGAAAAACTTCGGGGATCTGCCCATGGACAAGAGCTTTTTACGGATCCTCCACGACCGGAGGAGCAACCGGGTATTTACCGGCGGCTCCATGGATCTTCTGACCCTGTCCTTTCTTTTGTGGGCCCAGCAGGGGATCCGGGGCATCCGCGGGAACAATTACGCCACTCTGCGGACCGTGCCCAGCGCCGGTTCCAGGCATCCCTTTGAGTGCTATCCGCTGATCCTCAATGTGGAGGGTTTGGAGCCAGGGCTTTATCATTACCTTCCCATGGAGCACAGGCTGGAGTTTTTAAAGTCTGCGGACATAAAGGACGAGGCCTTTGCAGACCGGGTGG
Organism: Alitiscatomonas sp.; assembly: GCF_037242085.1. Classification (NCBI taxonomy): domain Bacteria; kingdom Bacillati; phylum Bacillota; class Clostridia; order Lachnospirales; family Lachnospiraceae; genus Alitiscatomonas; species Alitiscatomonas sp. The sequence goes on from NZ_JAXXBR010000042.1 coordinate 39,498, forward strand.
TCCAGTCGGTGAGCCGCCAGAAATGGGTCTTAAAGTCCAGTGTGATCTTTTATTACAGCATCGTGCCCTACCGCGGCGAATGGAGATACGCCTTTAATGCGCCCAGGGTCATGATGATCGACGCCGGCCATGTGACAGAAAACCTGTATCTGGCCTGCAGCGCCTTAGATCTGGGGACCTGTGCCATTGCGGCCATGGATTCTCCGGCGGCCTCAGAGATGTTCGGCCTGGACGGAAAGGAAGAATATATTTTCTACTGTGCGCCTGTTGGGACCGTGTCGGAGGAAAACGAGGCTGCGGAGCAGGCCTTTTATGCATTTTTAAAAGAAAAATAATGGAAAGCACGCAGATACGAAAGAAAAGATCCTGTAAAGGGTACACTCTGGTGGAGCTGATGGCCGTCATCGCCATTATGGCGGCGCTGGCGGCGGTCTCCGCCGGAATTTACTCCGGCTATGTGGAACGGGCCAGGGAGGCAGAGCTGTATGAAACGGCGGAGCAGATCAAAAATGCCCTGGCCATATGTGAGGCCCAGTATGGAGAAGCCGGAGGCTCGGACGCGTCGGTGTTCTGGAGCGAGGCATTTTTGGCGCCGCCCAATCATCGGGACAGCGTCCTGTATCCCTATGTGGGAGCAATGACAGAGGACTGTACCGGCTATTCCCTGAAGATAAAGCGGAATGGGGAAGGGCGGTATTTTATTGCTGGTTTTACGTATTCCACGGAAGAATATGAGGTCACATGGAAGAAAAATGATGGGATCACGGTGAAAAAACGGGGGAAATCTTAAAAATTCATTAAAAAAATATAAAATTCTCCTTGCTAAATGAAATGAATACGGGTATAATGTGGAAGATTTAGGCAAAAATAAGATTGAGGAGAAGCGACATGGAGAATCAAAAGAAAACCACCAATTCACTTGCCAGAAGAATGGGAATTTCTCTCATCTGCGGTCTTGCGGCCGGTCTTCTGCTGATGATGTTAAGAGAGAACCTGAACAGCTCCGGCCAGGAGGCCGTCTGGAAGACCATCAACAGTATCCTGTTCCAGGATATCACAGCCGCAGGCGCGGAAAAAGACCTGGGACTTTTTTATATCCTGGGCCAGCTGTTCATCCGCTCGCTGCAGCTTGTGATCGTACCTATGGTATTTACATCCATTACCCTTGCCATTGGCCAGATCTCTGATACGAGAGCCCTTGGAAGGATTTCCTTTAAGACCATCGGCGGATTCCTGGTATGCTCGGCAATGGCCCTGGTCCTGGCATGCGGAGCCGGATATATGATTTACAGCGCCGGCCTTTTTAACATCCAGGTGGATGGTCTGGAGGGACAGGCCGGATCCACCGGTGCCAATCCGTTAAATGTGATCTTAAGCGTGGTGCCGTCCAACGTTGCGGCGACCTTTTCCAGCAATACCTCTGTACTGGCCATTGTATTTCTGGCCGTAACCCTGGGACTGTGCATGAATGCCCTGGGAGAGGAAAGGACCTCTGTATTAAAGAAGCTGATCACAGAGATCAACGACATTGTCGTGGTATTTTTAAACTATGTGGTTACGAAGTTCGGTCCCATTGCCATTTTTGTCCTGCTGTCCAGGACCTTCGCCATCTATGGCATCCACCATCTGAAGCCGGCCATGACGTATGTGGTGGCAACGACCCTTCTTTTGCTGGCCTTCCTGTTTGTGGGATATCCGCTGTTCGTGGCAGCCAGCACCAGGTTAAATCCGTTTAAGTTTGCCAGCAAGATCTTAAAGGTGGCAGTTTTCGGCTTTTCCACTTCATCCAGTGCGGCTACCCTGCCTCTCAATGTGAAGACTACGGTGGAGGAGCTGGGCGTGGACGAAAAGATCGCCTCTTTCGTTCTCCCGCTGGGAATGACCATCAATATGAACGGTACGGCCATCATGCAGGTGGTTGCGACTCTGTTTGTCGCCGGCTGCGCCGGATATGACGTGACCTTTGGCCAGCTTGTGGTGGTGGCTCTGCTGGTGCTGATCGCATCGGTGGGGACCCCGGCTGCACCGGGAGCGGGAGCCATCATCCTGTTCACGATCCTGTCCGGCCTGGGCTATGTAAATGACAGCGCGCTTCTGGCGTACAGCCTGATCTTAGCCATCAACCGGCCCATCGAAATGCTCTTAACAGCTTTAAACGTGGTGGGAGATTCTGCCGCCAGCATCTATGTTGCGAAATCGGAAGGGATGCTGGACGAAACGAAATATAATGCATAGATAGAAAAAGAAGGGCGCCGCCTGGTCACTGGTATGGGATCGGGCGGCATCCTTTTTTAAATTTATTTGTTTCTTGATATAATTTCAGTTATACTAATAGATATAAGAAGTGATGCCGTAATATTGGCGATGCAATAAGATGTATTCCAGCAGAGAAAATAGTGGAAAGGATGCATGATCATATGGAAGGAACTGGAATCAGGCAGCAGGTGGTTGATGAAATACGGAGCCTGGCCCAAAAATATGAAGTGAGAAAAGTGATTTTATTCGGTTCAAGGGCCCGGGGAGATTTCAGAGAAAAAAGTGATATAGATCTGGCAGTCGAGGGCGGCGATTTTATCCGGTTTTCCATTGATGTGAATGAAGATACATCAACGCTTTTGAAGTTTGATATAGTTGATCTGGATGAAAAGATCCAGGAGGAACTGATGGAATCGATTCAGAGAGAGGGAAGGGTGCTGTATGAAAAAATTTGATCATTTTAAATCAAATTTGAATGTGCTGGCGTTGGCGGATCAGGAGGACCTGACAAATGAGTTTATTATTGGCGGGATCATAGATAAATTTTTTATTCAGTTCGAGCTTGGCTGGAAGGTTCTGAAAGAGCTGCTGAGCTATGAGGGACAGAGCATTTCCGCCAGCGGCTCACCTAAAATGATATTAAAAACAGCATTTACTATATATGATTTTATCGACGAAAATGTCTGGCTGGAAATGCTGAGAGCGAGAAATGACATGACGCATATTTATGACGCATTGGCGGCCAGACGTTTAGTTGACGCAGTTTTGCAGCGGTATATCCCGGAGTTTCAAAAAATGAAAGAGGGGATCGAATCCTTTTATAAGGATGAAATAGATAATATGTAGAAAACGGCTGTCTATGCAGATAAAATCGTCTGCCGCGATTTTACCTGGAATTTACAAATCTATTACCAGAATACGGTTGACGGAGGGCCCAAAATCCTGTATGTTGGAGAGGTGACGAGAAGAGAGAAGAAAAGAAGAGATAAGAGGAGAAAAGAATTGACGTATAAGGACATCCGGGAGAACAGAGAGGTTCTCGCATATTTGAAAAAAGGAAATGATAATCTTGGGACCATGGGCTTTACGGACCACTCCGGAGCCCACTGCGCCATGGTGGCGGAGCGGGCGGCCATGATCCTTGAAAAATTTGGATACAGCGAGCATGACCGGGAGGTGGCGAAGATCGCCGGTTTCATGCACGATATGGGAAACGCCATCAACCGGCACCGCCATGCAGAATACGGCGCGCTTCTGGCTGAGCAGATCTTATCCAGAACGGACCTGCCCCTGGAGGACCGGGTCACGGTGGTGTCCGCCATTGGAAATCATGACGAATCCACCGGAGGGGCCGTGGACGCCATTTCGGCGGCTCTGATCATTGCGGATAAGACCGACGTAAGAAGAAACCGTGTAAGGAATAAGGACAAGGCCAGCTTTGATATCCATGACCGGGTCAATTATGCGGTCACTGAGGCAAGCCTTACGGTGTGCCCGGAGAAAAATCTGGTGACACTGGACCTGCAGATCGACGAAAATATCTGCTCCATGCTGGAGTATTTTGAGATCTTCTTAGAGAGGATGCTCATGTGCCGCAGAGCTTCGGAGATGCTGGGCGCCAAGTTTAAGATGACGGCCAATGGAAGCAAGATCGTTTAAGGCGGAAGGCCCGCCAGAAAACGACGGCTGAAAACAGGAGGAATATGGAGTTTTATTTTGCCCCCATGGAGGGGATCACCAGTTACACATACAGAAATCTGCATCATAGATTTTTCGGCGGGGTGGAAAAGTATTACACCCCGTTTTTGTCGCCCAGCGCGGAAAACGGCCTGAGCACAAGGGAGTTAAAGGACGTGCTGCCGGAAAATAACGGGGAGATCCGTCCGGTGCCCCAGCTTCTGGTCAATCATCCGGAGGGCTTCCTGAAGGGAGCCAGGCTTTTGCGGGACCTGGGGTACCGGGAGATCAATCTGAATCTGGGCTGTCCGTCGGGAACTGTGACGGCCAAGAAGAAGGGCTCGGGGCTTTTGATGTATCCGGAGGAGCTGGACGCGCTTTTAGACAGGATCTTTTCGGATCCCATGGTGACGGGCGGGGAGATCCTGGTGTCTGTAAAGACCAGGATCGGAAAAAATTCCCCGGAGGAATGGCCGCAGCTCATGGAGATCTATAACCGGTATCCCATTTATGAGCTGACCATCCACCCCAGGATCCAGAAGGACTTTTATAAGAACCACCCGGATCTGGAGGTGTTTTCCAGCGCCCTGGAGGCCAGTAAAAATCCAGTGGTATATAACGGGGATATTTTTACCGCGGCAGATTACAGACGGTTCCGGGAGCAGTTTCCGACGGTGGAACGGATCATGCTGGGCCGGGGGCTCATCATGGATCCGGAGCTGGGAGAGAAGCTTTTAAAAATAGAAGCGGAAGAAATCGGTATGGACGGGACCTGTAAAGGGACGGAGGACGGCCCGGATCTGGCCCGCTTAAGACAGTTCCATGACGCTCTTTTTGAGGCCTACGGGGAGCTGATGAGCGGGGACAGGAACGTGCTGTTCCGCATGAAGGAGCTGTGGGCCCATATGATCGTCCAGTTTCCCGACAGCCCGAAGCTGGAAAAGAGGATCAAGAAATCCACACGCCTTTCAGAATATACGGAGGCGGTGAATGAGCTTTTTAAGGAGGCAGGTCATGGACTATAAGGAACAGATGAAACAGGCCAATGAAAACAATGCGTTTATGATCCATAACGGCGTCCGGGCCGTGGAGCTTTCAGAGACGGCGGCGCGGGTGGAGATGGATCCGGAAAAGACATCCCTGAATTCCATGGGCGGCGTCCATGCGGGACTGATGTTTCTGATGGCGGAGGCGGCTGCGGGGCTTCTGGTGAGAAACGACGGAAGAACGTGTGTGACCATCGATTCCTCCTTCCGGTTCCTGCGCTCTGCCGGTCTGTCAGAGCCTTTGTATGCGGAGGCCAGGGTCACAAAAAGGGGACGGACCGTGTCCTTCTGCCATTCCGGCGTTTATGGAAGGGATTCCGGGAAGCTGTTTGCAGAGGGGGATTTTACGTTCTTCTGCCAGGAATAAGGAGGATGCTCCCGCCGTTCCCGCCGGACCGCGCGTTTTCCTGCGCGCCATGGGGAGGCTGTGAAGAGACCGGGGGGCCAGAACGGGGTCCCGGTTGACATCCGGGAGAAAGCGTGCTAGAATGGGCGGTAACTGACAGGAAGGGGTGAAAGGATGAGAAAATAATCTGCTTTTGATGACATGAAACCTTTAAATGGTATGGGCCGCAGGCTCCATACGTTTTTTTCATGCCGCCAGAAGTGGATTATGTTCTCATAACCCCTTTTTTTCGTGCGTAAATTTACAGATCAATGGCGGGTTGTGGTGCATAATGGAACTGTCTGGCAGCGGGCGGTTCCTTTTTTATGCCTGGAAATGGGATCCGGGCCGTAAGGAGGACCGCAAAAAGGAGGGATTTATATGGCACAGATCCGGGTAAAAGACCTTACATTCTGCTACGACGGAGGCATTGACAACATTTTTGAGGATGTTTCCTTTTCCATTGATACGGACTGGAGACTGGGATTCATCGGAAGGAACGGAAAGGGAAAGACCACGTTTTTAAATCTGCTGCTGGGAAAATACCGATACCAGGGCACCATTGACGCGCCCTCCGGGTTCCGCTATTTTCCATATCTGGTCACAGAACGCCAGATGGGGATGGAGGCCTGGGAATTTATAGATGAGCTGGAGGAGGGATGTGAGCTCTGGCAGGCGGCCCGTGAGCTGGCAGACCTGGGGGAAACGGACGAGATCCTTTACCGGCCCTTCGGCAGCTTAAGTCCGGGAGAACGGACGAAGCTCCTTCTGGCTGTCCTGTTTGCCGGGAATGGAGGCTTTTTTCTCATTGACGAGCCCACCAGCCATCTGGACCTGGAGGCCAGGGAAGCGGTACAGACGTACCTGGCGTCAAAAAAGGGCTTTATCCTGGTGTCCCACGACCGAGAGCTTCTGGACGCCTGTACGGACCACTGCCTGGTGCTGAACCGGAAGACCATTGAGGTGATGAACGGGAGCTTTTCTGTCTGGTGGGAAAACAAGACCCGAAAGGACCAGTTTGCCGCATCGGAAAACGAAAAGCACCTGAAGGAGATCCGGAAGCTTAAAGAGGCCTCGGCCCGGGCCGCCGGATGGGCAGATAAGAATGAGCGCACCAAGATCGGCTACGATCCCATCAAGGAGCATGACCGGGGGAATGGATCGCGCAGCTACATCGGAGCCAAAACGAAGAAGATGCAGAGCCGTGTAAAGCAGATGGAAAAACGGATCGGCCGGGAGATCCGGGAGAAGGAGGGACTGCTGAAGGATCTGGAGGTCCCCGCAGATCTGAAGCTCACAAAGCTGTCCCACCACAAGTCGGTGCTTGTGGAGGCCAGGGATTACAGCATACGGTACAGAGACGCCGGGAGGCCGGTTTTTGAAGGACTGGGCTTTTCCATAGAAAAAGGAGACCGGGCGGCTCTCAGCGGAAGAAACGGCTGTGGAAAATCGACTCTGATCCGGGCGATCCTGGGGAAAAACGGCCAGGGAAGCGGGCTTCTGGATGTGGAGGAGGCCGGCGTCTGCCGGACGGCGGCGGGACTTGTGATCTCCTATATGGGACAGGAGGCCTCAGGCCTTAAGGGGTCCGTCCGGGACCTTTGCCGGGAACGGGGCCTGGACGAAAGCCTGTTTCTGGCGGTCCTGCGCCAGCTGGACTTTGAACGCACCCAGTTCCTTAAAAACATAGAGGATTATTCCGAGGGGCAGAAAAAGAAGGTCCTTCTGGCAGCCAGCCTGGCAACGCCGGCCCATCTTTATATATGGGACGAGCCTCTCAATTATATCGATGTGTTTTCCAGGATGCAGATCGAAACGCTTCTGCTGGAATACCAGCCCACCATGCTGTTTGTGGAGCATGACGCAGGCTTCTGCCGGAGGATCGCAACGAAGACCATCCGGCTCGACGGCTAGATCCCGGTGCATATGGGGCCTCTGCTGTTTCATATACTGATACGACGAAGGCCCTGGGGGCTTTTTCATGGACAAGAGACTGAAAAAAATGACGGCCATATTTTTTCTGGCGGCTGCGGCTGATCTTTTCCTGGCGGCTGTACTCCTGGCTTCCCTGGCCCGACAGAGGGCGGAAGGGGCCGCAGCCCCGGGCACGGGACGGGTGGTGGAGGACGGCGGCTGGGACGGGCCGGGAACGGAGGAGGCCGGAGCCGTGGCCCTGACCTTTGACGACGGTCCCAATGCCCGATATACGGAGGCTCTTCTGGACGGCCTTAAGGAGCGGGAGGTCCGGGCATCGTTTTTCCTGGTGGGCCAGTGCATCGAAGGGAACGAGGATACTGTAAGACGGATGGCAGAGGAGGGCCATCTCATCGGCGTCCACTGTATGGAGCACAGGGATCTGACCCGGGAACCGGAGGAAGAGGCAGTACGGCAGCTCATGGACACCGCCGCCATGATCGGAGCCGTCACAGGGAGGATGCCGGAGTATATACGGCCGCCCTTTGGTAAATGGAGCAGCGGACTCCAGGAGGCGGTTCCCATGGAGACGGTGCTCTGGAGTGTGGATTCGCTGGACTGGAAGCTCCAGGATACAGACCGGATCGTGCGGAGGGTCTTAAAGGATACGGAGGACGGGGATATCATCCTGATGCACGATGAATTCCAGACGTCTGTGGAGGCGGCCATGGAGATCATTGACAACCTTCTGGCAAAGGGCTATACTTTTGTTACGGTAGACGAATTAACCATAGATTAAGAGGAAGACCATGGATTTATTTGATTACATGCGGACAAATACAATGGAAAAGGAGGCGCCCCTGGCTTCACGGATGCGGCCGGCGACCCTGGATGAGGTGGTGGGACAGCAGCATATAATAGGAAAGGATAAGCTGCTGTACCGGGCCATCAAGGCTGACAAACTGGGGTCCGTGATCTTTTACGGTCCTCCGGGAACGGGAAAGACCACCCTGGCAAAGGTGATCGCCAATACCACCAGTTCCCGGTTCTGCCAGATCAACGCCACAGTGGCCGGAAAAAAGGATATGGAGGACATCGTAAAGGAGGCCAAGGATGCCCTGGGCATGTATGGGAAAAAGACCATCCTGTTTGTGGATGAGATCCACCGGTTCAATAAGAGCCAGCAGGATTACCTCCTTCCCTTTGTGGAGGACGGTACGGTGACTCTCATCGGAGCCACCACGGAAAATCCCTATTTTGAGGTCAATAACGCCCTTCTTTCCAGATCCCGGATCTTTGAACTGAAGCCCCTGGAAAAGCAGGATATCAGAGAACTGGTGCTCCGGGCCGTTTATGATGAGAAAAAGGGCATGGGCGCATACGGGGCGGATATCACCGAGGATGCGGCGGATTTCCTGGCGGATGTGGCCAACGGGGACGCCCGGGCGGCCTTAAACGCTGTGGAGCTGGGGATCCTTACCACGAAGCAGTCGGAGGACGGAAAGGTCCATATCACGCTTCCTGTGGCAGCCGAGTGTATCCAGAAGCGGGCCGTCCGGTATGACAAGGACGGGGACAATCATTACGATACGGTCTCCGCCTTCATAAAGAGCATGCGGGGCTCGGATCCGGACGCGGCCCTTTATTACCTGGCCCGGATGCTGTATGCCGGTGAGGATGTAAAATTCATCGCCAGACGGATCATCATCTGTGCCGCCGAGGATGTGGGGAATGCCGATCCCAACGCCCTTACGGTGGCGGTGAGCGCCGCCCAGGCGGTGGAGCGGATCGGTCTGCCCGAGGGCCAGATCCCCCTGGCCCAGGCGGTGGCCTATGTGGCGACGGCTCCCAAGAGCAACGCGGCCTGCCTGGGGATCTTTAAGGCCATGGAGGCGGTGCGGTCGGAAAAAACGCCTCCGGTGCCCGCCCATCTTCAGGATAAGCATTATAAGGGCGCAGAGAAGCTGGGCCATGGCCTGGGATATAAGTATGCCCACGATTATCCCAGACATTATGTGAAGCAGCAGTATCTTCCCGACGGCATGGAAGACTGTGTGTTTTACGAGCCCACAGAAAACGGGTTTGAAAAGCAGATCCGGGAGCATATGGAATGGCTGAAGGGGGAGGGGAAGGACTGACGGTCCTTCCCCCGGGGCCTGGATCCGGAAGAAAACGTAAATTTTTCTTTTCAAGATAGGAAGTTTGAGTTATAATAAAAGCATATCCAGAGCCGGAGGGCATCGCCGGACGGCTGTTATACTTATCTGTCGAATATCTGAAATATCTTGTGAATCCCCAATGATAAACAGCAGAAACAGAAATTAAGGAGAGAATTTATGCGTGAAAAATTAGCGACACTGCCTTTGTCACAGCTTCGCGAGCTGGCAAAGAGTCAGGGAATTAAATACGTGAGCGGACTGAGAAAATCTGAGCTGGTGGACAGGCTGTGCGAGGTGGCAGAAAAGGAAAAAGACGATAAAACAGAGAGCGCGGCTTCCGGCGTCCAGGAACGGACAGCAGGAGACCGCCCGGAGGGAAATGACCGTCCGGCCCGCGTTTATGGAGAACGCCAGGAATCCAAGGGGGATCCAAGAAGCGAGCTCCAGGACCTGGACAGCGGCATTGAGGCATACGGGATCCTGGAGGTGATGCCCGATGGATTCGGTTTTATCCGCTGTGAGAATTTCCTTCCCGGGGAAAACGACGTTTACGTGGCCCCCTCCCAGATCCGGCGTTTTAATATGAAGACCGGAGATATGGTACGGGGAAGCAGGCGGGTAAAGACGGCTACGGAAAAATTCGCAGCCCTTCTTTATGTGACCTCCATCAACGGATATCCCACCTATGTGGTGGAGCGCCGGCCAAACTTTGAGGATCTGACGCCCATCTTCCCCAACCGGCGGCTGAGCCTGGAGGTGAAGAACGGAAGGAATACTACGGCCATGCGGGTCATGGACCTTCTGGCCCCCATCGGAAAGGGGCAGAGAGGCATGATCGTATCCCCGCCAAAAGCCGGTAAGACCACTCTTTTAAAGCAGGTGGCAAAGGCCGTGACCACCAACCATCCGGATATGCATCTGATCATCCTTCTGATCGACGAGCGTCCCGAGGAGGTTACGGATATTAAGGAATCGGTCATCGGCCCCAATGTGGAGGTGATCTATTCCACCTTTGACGAGCTGCCGGAGCGCCATAAAAGGGTTTCCGAAATGGTCATTGAGCGGGCCAAGCGCCTGGTGGAGCATGGCCGGGATGTGATGATCTTGTTAGACAGCATGACCCGCCTTGCCAGGGCCTATAACCTGGTGGTCCCGCCCAGCGGAAGGACGCTTTCCGGCGGTCTGGATCCGGCGGCTCTCCATATGCCCAAGCGGTTCTTCGGAGCGGCCAGGAATATGAGAGAGGGCGGAAGCCTGACGATCCTTGCCACAGCCCTGGTGGATACAGGAAGCCGTATGGACGATGTGATCTACGAGGAGTTCAAGGGAACCGGAAATATGGAGCTGGTCCTGGATCGGAAGCTTTCCGAAAAGCGGATCTTCCCGGCCATCGATATCTTAAAATCCGGCACCCGCCGGGACGACCTTCTGCTGACGCCAGAGGAGGCGGAGGCTGTGGATTCCATCCGCAAGGCCACCAGCTCCATGAAGGCCGATGAGGCGGTGGAGAAGATCCTGGATCAGTTCGCCCGGACCAAGTCCAACCGGGAGTTCGTGGACGTCATAAAGAAAATCAGACTTTTTTAATTGCCCGGAGGAAGATCGTATTATGGAAGAAGAGTCAAAAAATCCCATACAGGTGGCGGAGAAGCTGTTCCGGGTCATCGAGCTTCTGGCAGAAAATGGCCCTATGGGGATCATGGAGCTGAGCGCTTCCCTGGGATTTCATAAGAGCACGGTACACAGGCTGGTGGCGTCCTTACAGCATATGGGCTATATCCGCCAGGACGAGGAATCCTTAAAATATTCCCTGTCCCTGAAATTTTTGGAGATCGGCAGCCGGATCCTGGAGCAGACCAGTATGGCGGCCCTGATCCATCCGTCGTTAAAGCGTCTGTCGGAGCAGACGGGTGAGACGGTCCACCTGGTGAAGCGGGAAGGGACGGAGGCGGTCTATATCGACAAGGTGGAATCCTTCGCCAGCTCCATCCGTATGGTATCCCGGGTGGGAAGCCGGATCCCTCTTTACTGTTCCGGCGTGGGAAAGGCCCTGCTGGCGGAGCTGACGGACCGGGAGATCGGAGAGATCTGGAAAAATTCCCGGATCCGGAAGCTGACGCCCAGGACCATCACAGAGCTTCCCGTTCTCATGGAACGGGTGGAGCAGGTACGGAAAGACGGATATGCGGTGGACGATGAAGAAAACGAGGAGGGCGTCCGCTGCATCGCCGCCAGTCTCAGGGATTACCACAAGGATCCCGTATACGCACTGAGTATTTCGGCCCCGGCCAACCGTATGACCGACCAGCGGATCCTGGAGCTGAAGGAGTATGTGCTGGCTTTCCGGCAGGATCTGTCCCGGAGCCTGGGGCTGGCCGGAAAGTAGAAGTAAGCCCAGGCGGAAGGGAATTATGCCGCAGAAGCGGCCCGCCGCAGGCGAGCTTCTTTCTTGATACACTTGCTTTTTAACGTACTGAAGTTTATAATGAAGGTATGTGAAAAACAGGGGAGGATAAAATATGGAAGGAAATCAAGAAACCAGGATCCAGAAATTCATGGGCGGAAATAAAAAGGGATACCAGACTGCATTTCATATGGCGTGGCCTGCAGTCATGGAGTCCTTTTTTATTGCCCTGGCCGGAATGGTGGATTCTCTGATGGTCAGCTCCATGGGGCCGGAGGCCGTGGCTGCCGTGGGACTTACGACCCAGCCCAAGTTCATCGGGCTGTGCATCTTCATCGCCACCAACGTTTCGGTGTCGGCCCTGGTGGCCAGACGGCGGGGAGAGAAGGACCAGTACGGAGCCAACCAGGTGCTCTTAATGGCAGCGGCCTTTACCCTGGCGGTGGGGACACTGATCAGCATGGCCTGCGTTTTCTTTGCAGATCCCATCATCCGGCTCTGCGGGGCCAACGAGGATACCCAGGCGGGAGCCGTCCGGTATTTCCAGATCATCATGGGCGGGATGATGTTCAACATTATTTCCATGGCCATCAACGCGGCCCAGAGAGGGGCGGGAAACACAAAGATCGCCATGCGCACCAATGTGACCTCCAATGTGGTCAATATGATCGGAAACTACCTGCTGATCCAGGGAAATCTGGGCTTTCCGAAGCTGGGGATCACCGGAGCGGCCCTGGCCACGGTGTTCGGAACGGTCATCGCGTGTCTGATGAGCATTCTTTCGGTCATGAAACGGGATAATTTTGTCAGCCTGCCCTTCATCATAAAGGAAAAGGTGCGGATCACCCTGGAGCCGGCAAAAAATATGTTCAAGGTGGCCTCCAGCGTATTTGTGGAGCAGATCTTCATGCGGATCGGCTTCCTTACGGTCTCCATCATGGTGGCAAAGCTGGGGACCGACGCCTTTGCGGCCCACCAGGTGGGAATGAACGTCATGAGCCTTTCCTTTTCCTTTGGAGACGGGATGCAGGTGGCGGCGGTGGCCCTCTGCGGCAGGAGCCTGGGAGAAAAGCGGCCGGATCTGGCCCAGATGTACGGCACCATCTGCCAGAGGATCGGCAATATGATCTCCATTGTGCTGGCGGTCCTTTACACCACCCTGGGCACCTGGTATTTTCATCTGTTTTTCGATGAACCCCACCTGGTGGCCATGGGGGTGGAGATCACCCGTGTCCTGACCTTCATCGTCCTTCTCCAGATCGCCCAGGTGATCTACATGGGCTGTTTAAGGGGAGCCGGTGATGTGGTATTTACCACCATTGCCTCCACCATCAGCATCACCTTCGTCCGTCCCATCCTGTCCTATGTGTTCTGCTATGCCTGCGGACTGGGGTTAGTAGGGATCTGGCTGGGGATCCTGGGAGACCAGACCTCCAGGCTTCTTCTTACCACCTGGAGATTTAAGAGCGGCCGGTGGATGAAGATCGAAATCTAAAAAAAACATAAGAATTGCGAAAGTTTTGTGAACTTCCTTGACGGTCCGCGGTTTGCGTGATAGGATAAGCACTGTACAAAAAGGTGACAAGTTGTCACTATAAGAGAGCGGATAATTTTCCTCGGATACAGGAAGAATAGAGGAAAAGAAACGGATCATCAAGGAAAGAGACGGTGTAAGAAAACAATGGACAGCAAGGTACAGGACAACAATAAAATGGCGACAGCTCCATTGGGGAAGCTGATGACAGAGCTGGCAGTTCCCACGGTATTTGCCCAGCTTGTGAATCTTCTTTATAATATGGTGGACCGGATCTACGTGGGCCGGATCCCGGAGGTGGGCCATCTGGCCCTGGCCGGGCTGGGAGTCACCTTCCCGGTGATCATCCTGATCTCCGCCTTTGCGGCCCTGGTGGGAGCCGGGGGAGCGCCCCAGGCAGCCATCTGTATGGGAAAGAAGGATATGAAGGGGGCCGAGCAGATCCTGGGGAACTGCATCACGGCCCTGTGCATTCTGGCAGTGGTCTTAAGCGTATTCTTTTATGCGGTGAAGGAACCGCTGCTGATGCTGTTCGGAGCCAGTGAACAGACCATCGGCTACGCCAACAGCTATCTGGGGATCTATCTTCTGGGCACCATTTCCGTGCAGATCGCCCTGGGATTAAATACGTTCATCAACTGCCAGGGCTTTGCAAAGACGGGAATGAAGACCGTGCTCATCGGCGCTGTGTTAAATATCATCCTGGACCCGATCTTCATTTTCGGCTTCCATATGGGTGTCCAGGGAGCGGCTCTGGCCACCATCTTAAGCCAGACTGTTTCGGCTGTCTGGGTGCTGTCCTTCCTCTGCGGAAAGAAGAGCATCTTAAGGGTCAGAAAAGAAAATCTGAAGATAAAAAAGGCGGTCCTGGTCCCGGTACTGGCCCTGGGAGCGTCCCCGTTCATCATGCAGGCCACGGAATGCCTGGTGCAGCTGACGTATAACTCTGGAATGCAGCATTACGGGAATGACTACTATGTGGGGGCCATGACCATCCTGTTTTCCATCATGCAGATGCTGTTCCTGCCTCTGTCCGGACTGACCCAGGGTGCCCAGCCCATCATCAGCTATAACTTCGGAGCCGGGAACCATGAGCGGGTGAAGAAGGCCTTTAAGCTGCTGTTTGCAGCGGGAGTCGGTTTTTCCCTGGTGGGGACGGGAGCTGTGCTTTTATTCCCCCAGGTGTTCATCCGTCTGTTTTCGGACAATGCCCAGGTGATCGAGATCGGCATTTACGCGGCCAGGATCTATCTCTTTGGTTTTCTGATCATGGGAGCCCAGATGGCCTGCCAGCAGACCTTTCTGGCCCTGGGACAGGCGAAGATCTCCGTATTCCTGGCGCTTTTACGGAAGGTGATCCTTCTGATCCCTCTGGCCATCCTTCTTCCGAAGCTTGGCATGGGCACCGACGGACTGTTTTACGCAGAGCCCATTGCGGATCTCATTGCCATCGTTACCACCGTGGTCCTGTTCGCACGGAATTTCAACAAGATGCTGTACCAGCATGCAGATACGAAAGTGAAAAAGTAAAGGAGAATATTTATGGGAACAACAGACGGCGGAAAAACGCCTGGAAAGCAGCCCTCACAGCAAAGCCCCAAGGGCCTGATCTACTATTTCCTCACCATATTTTTAGTGACCATGCTGTTAAATGCCCTGGTCTTCCCCAATGTGATGGAAGAAAAGGTCATGGAGGTCAATTACAATGAATTCCTGGCCATGGTGGACGCGGGAAAGGTGGTCCAGGTGGAAAAGGACACGGACCAGATCATGTTCCTGGCCACCGATGCCCAGGGAAAGGAGCAGATCTATAAGACCGGCCTCTGGGAGGACGAGGCGCTGACCAACCGGCTCTATAAGGCGGGAGTCACCTTCGGAAAGGTGATCCCTCATAAGGAATCGGCCCTGATGAATTTCCTGACCACCTGGATCCTGCCCTTTGGACTCATGTTCTTAATGGGCCATTTCCTCAGCCGGATGATGGCCAAGCGCATGGGCGGGAACGCCATGACCTTTGGAAAGTCCAACGCCAAGATCTATGCGGAAAATGAGACGGGAAAGACCTTTGCCGATGTGGCCGGAGAGGAAGAGGCTAAGGAGGCCTTAAAGGAGATCGTGGACTTTCTGCACGACCCGAAGAAATATGCAGACATCGGCGCAACGCTTCCCAAGGGAGCCCTTCTGGTGGGCCCTCCGGGAACCGGTAAGACGCTTCTGGCAAAGGCTGTGGCAGGAGAGGCCCATGTGCCGTTTTTCTCCATCTCCGGCTCGGAGTTTGTGGAGATGTTCGTGGGCATGGGAGCGGCCAAGGTCCGCGACCTGTTTAAGCAGGCCAACGAAAAGGCCCCCTGTATCGTATTCATCGACGAGATCGATACCATCGGTAAAAAGCGTGACGGCAGCGGCATGGGCGGAAACGACGAGAGAGAGCAGACCTTAAACCAGCTCTTAACAGAGATGGACGGCTTTGACGGAAAGAAGGGCGTTGTGATCCTGGCGGCCACCAACCGGCCCGAATCCCTGGACCAGGCGCTGTTAAGACCGGGCCGTTTTGACCGCCGGATCCCGGTGGAGCTGCCGGATCTTAAGGGCCGTGAGGCGATCCTCAAGGTCCATGGCCGCAGTGTAAAAATGGACGATACTGTGGACTTCAACGCCATTGCCAGGGCAACCTCCGGCGCCAGCGGTGCAGAGCTTGCCAACATCGTCAACGAGGCGGCCTTAAGGGCCGTGCGCCTGGGCCGCAGAGTCGTCTGCCAGGCAGATCTGGAGGAGAGCGTGGAGACGGTCATCGCCGGATACCAGAGAAAGGATGCGGCGGTGTCTGAAAATGAGAAGAGGATCGTGGCCTACCATGAGATCGGCCACGCCCTGGTGGCTGCCTGCCAGTCCAACTCGGCTCCGGTCCACAAGATCACCATTATCCCCAGGACCAGCGGCGCTCTGGGCTACACCATGCAGGTGGAGGCCGGGGAACGGTTCTTAATGAGTAAGGAAGAAGCCTTAAATAAGATCGCCACCCTCACCGGAGGCCGCGCGGCAGAGGAATTCATGTTCCATTCCATCACCACCGGCGCTTCCAACGACATCGAGCAGGCCACAAAGCTGGCCAGGGCCATGGTGACCCGGTACGGTATGAGCGAGCAGTTCGGAATGGTGGCCTTAGAGACCGTGACCAACCAGTATCTGGGCGGAGACACGTCCTTAGCCTGCTCGCCGGAAACGGCCAGGGCCATCGACGAGGAGGTCATTAAGACCGTGAAGGAGCAGTACGGGAAGGCCATGGAGATCCTTAAGGAACATGCGGGAAAACTCAATGAGCTTTCGGCTTATCTTCTGGAAAAGGAGACCATTACCGGCGAAGAGTTCATGGAAATTTTAAACCGATAGGATATTTTTTGTTTACGCATCCCTGGAAGTAGTGTATACTGACAGCAGGAGGGGATCAGATGAGAAAACGAATCTGCCCGTACTGCGATCAGGAGCTGGAAGGCCGCTACTGCCGGGGATGCCGTCGTTTTGTGAAAACGCCTCTGATCGTGGACGTGAATTATTATTTAAATGAAAGACATCCGGCCTCAGAGGAGAACTGCCAGTACCACGGGGATCTGCATACCGGGGAAATGGAAGTCAGGCCGGACCACAGAGCTTCGTATGAGGATGTGGAAAAGGCCGGATGGCCGGGAGGGAAGGCCGCTGCTGCGCCTAAGGCCAAGACCGGAAAGAACGGAAAGTCTGGAGGGAAGGCTTCCGAGGCGCAGGTATCCCGGAACCAGAGCACAGGCTCTGGCCGAAGTGCGTCCCGGCCAGGCCGGGGATGGGCCCCAGTGTGGATCCTGGCCGCAGCCGCGGCAGCTGTGATCATGGCCTCTGGCGGGATGGTCATGAACAGTATAAGCCATATGGTCCCGGACTTGGAGCCGGAGCCAGTATATCCGGAGGCGGGATCCTGGGATGAGGGGATCTCGATCGAGGAGGTGTGGCCGGAGGAAACAGCGGCCGGGGAGCAGGAGCTTTCAGAGGAGGAGGTCCGGGCTGCGGGGATCCGGTGCAATGGCTACGGCCACCTGGACGTAAACGGCGATGATCTGCAGGCGGACCTGGAGGGCCTGGCCGCAGACCATGGCCTGGCAGTGGAGGAGCTGGGCCGGACCAGCGCTAACTTTGCCTTTGGGGAGTTCACCAATTATGAGGTCCGGTATGACTATGTTCTTACAGGAGAGGACGGCTGGTACCGGGGCGTGACCCTGAGCCTGGACACCGGCGACGGCAGCCTCCACGGCATACAGGTCTCCGCAGATAACCTGGAGGCCATGTACCAGCTTCTGGATATGGTCATGGAGCTTCTGAAGGAATCGGGAGCTGTTTCTGAAAATCCCGGCGGCCAGATGGTCTTTGAGACCGTAGTTATGGAAGGCGGACTGGAGGACGGGATCACCGGAGAGGTGATGTACCAGGGCCTGGAGGCCTGGGCAGCCTATGATGACAGCGGCAGCGGGGAATTCTGTATGCTGAGCCTTTACGCGCCGGAAGAGGGCGAAACGGTCTAGGGAAGGAAACGATGCCTAAGAAACCGCCCCGGGCGAAAAAGCTCTGCGGGGCAGCAGATAAAAAGGAGGAACCATAAGATGATCAGAATGATAGGAAACCATATCTGCAAGGACTGTGTATCAGCCATGGAGGTGATCCAAAGGGAGCGCCTTCCCATTGAATTCCACGATATGGAAAAGGCCCTGGACTATGTGAAGGAATTCTTAGAGATCCGCGAGGGAAATCCGGAGCTTTATAAGGAGGCCCGGGAAAACAACCAGATCGGGATCCCTGTATTCGTTTTAGAAGACGGTACAGTCACCATGGATTGTGACGCGGCCTTTGAGGCGGCCAGAAGGGCGAAGAAACCGGCAGTGGTGATGGTGGGGAGCCACCTCTGCAAGGCCTGCCGGAACCGCCTGGCGGAGCTTAAGGAGGAAGGGCTTCCGGTGGAGTTCCATGATATCGTGGAGAATTTAAACGATATGCGCCTGTATCTGAGGATCCGGGAAAACCACCCGGAGCTTTACGATGAGATCCGGAAAGAGGGACGGGTGGGGATCCCGGTATTCATCCTTCCCGACGGTACGGTCACCAATGATTTTGAGGCAGCCAGAGAGGCGGCCAGGAGCTTAAAATAATAAAGGAGATTTTTTTTATGAATTTTGAAGAATTACAGATGAAGCGGGAGAGCTGCCGGGTGTACGCAGACCGTCCCGTGACGAGGGAACAGCTGGTCCATCTGGTGGATGTGGCCCGCTTTGCCCCCAGCGCCTGCAATTCCCAGCCGTGGCATTTTATCCTTGTGGATGAGCCGGAGAGCCGTGAAAAGGTGGTGGAGGCCTTTGATGACAACGGCCTTACGGGCTGTCCCTGGGGAGCCAGCGTCCCGGCCTTTATCCTGATCTGCGAGGAAAAGGCCCAGTATAAGCCGGGAGTGGAGGAGCATTACGGCCCCCAGCATTTTGCCCAGATGGATATCGGGATGGCGGCCATGGGGATCTGCTATGAAGCCGCTTCCATGGGGCTGGGAACGTGCATCATCGGCACCATGAACCAGGAAAAGCTCCACAGGTCCTTCGGGATCCCCGAGGAGCGTCCGGTGCGCCTTATCATCACCGTGGGATACCCGGCCAATGAGGGCGCGCCCAGAAAGAAAGCGAGAAAGGATCTGGATGAGATCGTGACCTATAACCAGTGGTAGGAGTCCCGGGCCGTATGGCCCGGACTGGCGGGAGCCTGTAAAAAAATGAGCTGCGGATGTCTGTCATACAGACCTGCAGCTCATTTTACCTTTCTAAAAACTCTATAAATTCTATAAAATCTGTTCCCTTCCCATTGATAATATGACAGGGTGTCACTATAATGATGACGAGTTGTCACTTTGAAAAATCAGAACTTATGAAAAGAGGGATCATATGCCGACAGAGCGGTTTAAGAGGCTGCCGGAGGAGAAGATCGAGGCCATACGGCGAGCGGGGATCCAGGAATTTACGCGGATGTCCCCGGAATCCGCGTCCATCAACCGGATCATCCAGGAGGCGGATATTTCCCGCGGAAGCTTCTATACATATTTTGAGAGTAAATACGATCTTCTGCGGTGGCTCATCAGCGACCGGGTTCGGGAGCACAACGATTTTTACGTCCAGGATATGGAGGAGAACGGCGGGGATATCTGGCTGACCCTTTCCCGGTCCCTGGAGCATACCATCACCCATGCCAATGACGGCGGATTCATGGGAATGATCACAAAGCTCATCGAGAGCAAGACATTTTTTGACCTGTTTAAGGAAAGCGTCAAGGGTGAAAAAGGGGAAGATCATATGGAATGCAAGCGGTCCTATCTGGACCGGATCTACGGTCTCCTGGACCAGGGCCGGTTCCCTATGGATTTTATAACCTTTACAGATCTGATGGATCTCCATGCCATCACTATGATGATGGCTTTAAAGAAGAAGCTGAACGGGGAATGCGGGGCAGAGGAGGCCATGGACTTTTATAACAGGCGCATCAATCTTCTGAGATACGGCGTCTGTCCTCGGAGTGCGGAACAGGAAAAAACAGAATAAAAAAGAGGAGAATAAAAATTATGAAAAAACTGGCAAAAGCAGTGACAGCAGTTCTGGCCGTGGGAGCGCTGGGGACCCTGGTGTTCATGCGTATGACGAAGAAGGAGGAGCCCATGGAGGCGGTTCCGGATCCATCGGTCCAGGTGGAAAACCCTGCGGCAGATACCATTTCCATCTCCACGGATCTGACAGGAACCGTGGAGCCGGCGGATGTGGTCTATGTGGCGGCCATGGGAAGCGGAGAGGTCCTGGAGGTTTATGTAAACCAGGGAGAGATGGTGGAAAAGGACCAGACGCTTTTTAAGATCGACAATAAGCAGCTGGAATCCGCCAGGATCCAGTTAAATACGGCCAAGGTATCCTTAGACGATGCCCAGACCAATTTAAACCGGATGAAGGTCCTTTATGACAGCGGGGATATTTCTGCCCAGGCCTACGAGCAGGTGGTCAACGGCGTGTCCATGGCGAAGCTCCAGTACGACGGGGCCAGGCTGAATTATGACATACAGCTGGAGAACAGTACGGTGACAGCGCCCATCAGCGGTCTTCTGGAGAGCTTTGATGTGAAGGTCCATGACATGATGGCCGCAGGCTCTGTGGCAGCGGTGATCTCCGGAGCGGGCAATAAGTCCGTGGCATTTTCCGTCAGCGAGCGGGTACGGGAGGGACTTCATCCCGGAGACGCCATGACCGTGGAAAAGAATGGAACGGAATATAACGGCGTGATCACGGAGATCGCCACCATGGTGGACCAGCAGACCGGTCTTTTTAAGATCAAGGCCAGCCTGGAGGGGGCCGATGCCCTGGCCACTGGCACGGTGGTGAAGCTTTCTGTTATCTCAGAAAAGGCAGAAAACGTCATGACGGTCCCGGTGGACTGTGTTTCTTACAGCGGCGGCCAGGCCTATGTATATACCTATGACCAGGCGGCGGGAACTGCCCGCAAGGTGGCCATCGAGGACGGGCTCATCGGCTCAGAACGGATCCAGGTGCTTTCGGGCCTGGATTACAGCGACCAGGTGATCACCACCTGGACGAAGGAGCTTTATGAGGGAGCTCCGGTGCAGCTGGCAGAGGGGGCCGGTACAGACGCTGAAACATCCCTGGACGGCGGAGAGAGCGCTGGAGCCGGGGAGAGTCCGGAGGGCGGGAACGGAGAAGCGCCCATGACAGACGCTCCAGGGGAACCGGCAGCAGATGCAGCAGCCGGAGATGCAGAGGCACCGGAGCCGGCGGCAGAAGAGACATCCGCAGAAGAGACATCAGCAAACGCTCAGTAAGGAGGCACAGATATGGGTTTGACAAAACAGGTATTAAGGCGGCCGGTCACAACGGTCCTGGTTGTGCTGTGCCTCATCGTCTTCGGTCTTTCCTCTGTATTTTCCTCGAAGCTGGAGCTTACGCCGGAAATGGAGATGCCCATGCTGGTGGTCAACGCCGTTTATCCGGGAGCCAGTCCCGAGGATGTGGAGGAGCTGGTCACAAAGCCCATCGAGGATGAGATCGGCACTCTGACGGGCGTGGACACCATCACCAGCATGTCCGCAGAAAACTTCGGCCTGGTGCTCTTGCAGTACGAGTACGGCAAAGACATGGATAAGGCCTACGACGATCTGAAGAAAAAGCTGGACGGCCTGGCAAATGAATTCCCGGAGGACGTGCAGACGCCCACCATCATCGAGATGGACATCAACGATACTCCGGCCCTCACCCTGGCGGTCAACAATGAGCAGACGGATAACCTTTACAACTATGTGGACAGCCGGATCGTTCCGGAGTTTGAGAAGCTGTCCTCTGTGGCCAGCGTGGACGTCAGCGGCGGCCAGGAGGAATATATTAAGGTGGAGCTGATCCCGGAAAAGCTGGCCCAGTACCATCTGAACATGAACACCATCGCCCAGTGCGTGGGCTCCGCCGATTTTTCCATGCCCATCGGCAGCACCACTGTGGGAAACAAAAAGCTTTCTGTGACCTCGGGCACTGATTTCGATACCATTGAGCTTTTAAAGAAGATCCCCATTACCCTGGGAAACGGAAACATCATCTACCTGGAGGACGTGGCGGAGGTTTACAGCACTCTGGAGGAAAAAAGCAGCATCGGCCGTTATAATGGCAAGGACACCATCGCCCTGGGCATCAAGAAAAACCAGGAGAGCAGCAACATGGAGGTGTCCAGGGATGTGCTGAAGATCGTGGATGATCTGAAGGCTGATGACCCGGCTCTGGAGGTGGTGGTCATCAACGACAGCAGCGAATCCATCTCCAGCTCCCTGGAAAGCGTGTTCCAGACCATGATCATGGCCGTTGTGGTCTCCAT
Organism: Alitiscatomonas sp.; assembly: GCF_037242085.1. NCBI lineage: Bacteria > Bacillati > Bacillota > Clostridia > Lachnospirales > Lachnospiraceae > Alitiscatomonas > Alitiscatomonas sp. The sequence continues at coordinate 61,789 of NZ_JAXXBR010000042.1, forward strand.
GGTCATTATCTGGCTGTTCTTTGGCGACATGAAGGCATCCCTGATCGTGGGAACCTCCATTCCCGTGTCCATCCTGGCGGCCCTGATCCTTATGAAGGCCATGGGCTTCTCTCTGAACGTCATCACTCTGTCCAGCCTGGTCCTGGGCGTGGGAATGATGGTGGATAACTCCATTGTGGTGCTGGAGAGCTGCTTTAGGAATACAAAGGGGGGAGGCTTTGTGGAGGCCAGGAATGCGGCCTTAGACGGTACAAAGGCCGTTCTGGAATCCATCATTGGCGGTACGGTCACTACCTGCGTCGTGTTCATCCCCCTGGCGCTGATCAAGGGTATGAGCGGACAGATGTTCAAGCCTCTGGGCTTTACCATCGTATTCTGTATGGTGGCATCCTTGATCTCCGCCATGACCATCGTACCTTTATGCTATACCTTTTACCGTCCGAAAGAAAAAACAGAAAATCCGGCTTCCCGGATGCTGCGGGCCATGCAGGACGGCTACCGGAGCCTGGTGAGGAAGCTCCTGCGCCACAAGGCCCTGGTAATGATCACTTCGGTGGTCCTTCTGGTCCTGTCCTTTATGATGGCCGGACAGCTGAAGATGGAGCTGATGGTGGCTGACGACCCAGGCATCATCGGGATCACCGTGGAGACCCAGCCGGGACTGACCATTGACCGGGTCAACGATGTGCTGGTGAAGGTGGAGGATTATATCACGAAGGATGCAGACCTGGATTCTTATATGCTGTCCTACGGAAGCTCGGGGCTTTCCATGGGAGGAAGCGGCGCATCCATTACAGCCTATTTAAAGGATGATAAATCCAGAGAGACAGACCAGGTATTAAAAGAATGGAAGCGGGAGCTGCAGAAGTGGCCGGACTGCTCCATTTCCCTGGAAAAGCAGAGTTCCCTGGGCTCCACCATGACCATGAACCAGGCGGACCAGGTGAGCTACATTTTAGTCAGCACCCAGTACGATGAGCTGAAGGAGGTATCTGATGCCATTGTGGAAGAACTTCAGGCCAGACCGGAGGTGACCCATGTCCATTCATCCCTGGAAAATGACGCGCCTCTGGTGAAGATCTCTGTGGATCCGGTGAAGGCATCAGCAGAGGGACTGGCTCCGGCCCAGGTGGCCGGCCAGGTCTATGCCATGCTGAGCGGGACAGAGGCCACCACTCTGAACGTTAACGGAAACGACTTAAGCGTAAAGGTGGAATACGGGGATGACCAGTACGATACCATCGACAAGCTCCAGGGCATCGTCCTTCCCACGGCCACAGGAAGCATGGTGGCACTGACCGATATTGCAGAGATCGGCTTCAAGGACAGCCCCCAGAGCATCATGAAGAGCGACAAGCAGTACCAGGTGACTATTTCCGGCCAGCTGACCGACGAGGCGGATCTCTCCACAGACGGGAAGCTCCGGGAGGAGGTCATCGGGAAATACTTAAATGCATCAGTCTCCATGCAGCAGAATACCATGGACGAGATGATGAATGAGGAATTCTCTTCCCTGGGCCAGGCCATTGCCATTGCCGTGTTCCTGGTATTTGTGGTCATGGCGGCCCAGTTCGAGTCACCCAAGTTCTCCATCATGGTAATGACCACGATCCCGTTCTCCCTGATCGGAGCCTTCGGCCTCCTCTGGCTGGCAGACAGTCCCATCAGCATGGTGAGCCTCCTGGGCTTCTTAATGCTAGTGGGAACGGTGGTAAACAACGGTATCCTCTATGTGGACACCGCCAACCAGTATCGGAATGAAATGGATCTGGACGAGGCGGTGATTGAGGCCGGAGCCACCCGTATCCGTCCCATGCTGATGACGACCCTCACCACCATCGTGGCCATGATCCCCATGGCCCTGGCCTACGGCGATGCGGGAGAGATGATGCAGGGCCTGGCTCTGGTGGATGTGGGCGGCCTCATCGCCTCCACAGTCCTGGCGCTCCTAATGCTGCCGGTCTATTACAGACTCATGAACCGGAAGCCCAAGGAGGAGCCGGACTACGACTGATAAGGGCGTAAGATCATAAGAAAAGGACCAGAAACGAAAGAAATCGTAAGAGAAAATTTATTGCGTTTCCGGTCCTTTCTGTATATGCTTAAAAAGGGAAAGAAGGGAGGAAGATCCCATGAAGGATATACGACCATGGAAAAAAACAGGGTTCCTGGTTTTTGCAGCGGCCCTGGGCGGGATCATAAGCGTTCCCGGGACCGGTCTTCTGACGGCACGGGCCACGGTGGCAGTCCAGGAATCGCCTGTGACGGAATATGACGAGGCCGCACTGGCCAGCTTTGCAGACGATACCCTGGAATACTGGGAGATCCCGGGACTGGTGGAGCGGTATAACAGCGCTTACCAGAAACAGCTGGACCAGTTCTATTATAATCCGGGAAGCTCCACGGGACTCACAAAGGACCAGCTTTTAAGCGTGGCAGAGACCCTGCGCCAGGAGGCGGAGACCCTGGCGGATACGGCAGAGGATGAGAAGGACAGCATCACGAAGCAGGAGTATGAGGAGTACAGGAACAACGTGCGGATCCTCCGGGCCAGGGCAAAGGATCTGGAGGACGCGGCCAAAGGCCGGTCTGCCTCGGGGGCTTCGGCCCTAAGGGCCCTGCGGATCTCAAAAAACAACACAGTGAAGACTGTGAACGCCATGATGCGGGACCATGAGACCCTGGAGCTTAAGACGAAGGCGGCGGAAAAGTCCCTGGAAATGGCGGAGCTTACGTATGAGGCGGCAAAGCGCCAGATGGAGCTGGGGCTCTATTCGGCAGAAAACGTGCTGGCGGCGGAGGAGGCCTTAAATTCTGCCCGGGCGGCGGCTTCTTCGGCAGAAAATGAAGAGAAGGATCAGAAGCAGACGCTGATCCGGATGCTGGGCTGGCGTTACGATGCAGACCCGGTGATCCAGCCGGTGCCGGAGCCGGATCTGGCAAGGATCGCATCCTATGATCCGGCGGCAGATATCAGCAAGGCCATTGAGAATAATGTGACCCTTTACGACACCAGGATGGCGTCGTCCTCGTCCCAGGGAGGGGCTGTGGCCAAGGCCCGGACCATTAAGGACCAGGAAAATGAGGTGCGGACCAGCCTGGACCTCTTATATAAGGATGTGCTCCAGAAGCAGGCGGCCTATGAGGCGGCAAAGACCAAGTTTGCGGCCGATGGGGCCGACAAAGCTGCGGCAGACCGGAAAAACGCCCTGGGTATGATGAGTCGCCAGGAATATCTGACGGCGGAAAGCGCCTATCTGGCGGCGGAGGCGGAATTTACGGAAGCCAGCCTGGCTTTAACGGGAGCCATGGAGGACTACGAATGGGCCGTAAAGGGCATGATGGAGCTGGCCTCGGGAGCCCAGGGCCAGGGAGCCATGTAGCGGGCGGGACCCGGAAAGGAATGATAGAATGATGAGAAAAATGACGATGGGAAGACGGGTGATCCCGGCGGCGCTGGCTGTTTCACTGGCCTGGACCGTACCGGCGTACGCGGAGGAGTTTGTGCCGGGGCCGGGACAGCCCTACGACGACGCTACTATGGCGCGGATCCAGGACAACGTCCTGGAATATGAGGAGATCGGACTTCTGGTGGATACTTATAACCCGACGTTAAAAAACGTAAAGGATACGTATTCGGATACCAAGGACGATTATAAAGATGTGGATAAATTGAAGAACCAGATCATGGAAGGCTCCGGCAGCCTGGCGGACCAGGCAGGGCAGCTTTCCGGTATGGCCGGCACCTTTGAGGATCTTCTGGGATACCAGAATATGGTAACGCCGGGAACGTACGCGGAGCTGGTGTACTCCTCGGAGGTTTTGTCCCAGCAGGCAGAGCAGATGACGCTGTCGGCCGATTCTCTGTCCGCAGTGACGCCGGAGATGCTAAAGGTAAAGATGGTGGACAGTACCCGGGCGGCACTGGTATCCGGGGCCCAGAGCGCCATGATCGGCTATGAGCAGCTTCTGCTCCAGAAGGAGAGCCTGGAGGATTCCATCGCCCTCCTGGAGGAGGTCTATAAGTCCACCCAGACCCAGGCGTCCCTGGGACTGGCAACGGAAAACGCAGTGCTGACGGCCAGACAGAACCTAGAGTCAGCCCAGGCCGGAAGGCTCGCCATGGACGCCAGCGAGGTGAAGCTGCGCCAGAGCCTGTGTACGCTCCTGGGATGGGAGTATAACGGGAATCCGGAGATCCGGAAGGTGCCGGAAGCAGATCTTTCCCGGATCGGCACCATGGATCCGGCAGCCGATAAACAGGCGGCCATCGACAATAACTACACTTTAAAATACAACCGTCTGAGCTATGAGCAGCTTACAGACGGCTCTGTGGAGCAGCAGAATATGGCCCGTACCATTGAGGACCAGACGGCGGCCATTTCCTCATCCCTGGAAAACCTGTATAACCAGGTGCTCCAGAAGAGAAATGAATACCAGACTGCCGTGGCAGCCCTGGAGCTGGAAAAGACCAGGATGGAGGCGGCGGACCGGAAAATGTCCGTGGGCACCATCGGACGTCTGGAATACCTCCAGCAGAAAAATTCCTATGCGGCAAAGGAGACGGCTGTGAAAACGGCAGATCTGGCCCTGTTCCAGGCCATGGAGACGTATGACCAGGCGGTGGAGGGGAATCTGAGCGTGTCCTAGGAAGAAAATGACCGGAAGGGAGGGAGCTGGTATGAGTGAAGATCAGTTCAGTGCAATGCTGGCGATTATTGTGCCGCCTGTTATTGAGCAGATCACGAAAAACAGTAATGTGGACGGTGAGAAGGCAATCTCCCGTTTTTATCAGTCCAGGCTCTATCAGGAGCTTTCGGATGAAACGTCCAAGCTGTGGCATTATGGCCCCATGACCCTGTATACCATGTATCAGGACGAGCTTTTAACAGGCTCCTATGATTACCCGGAGGAGGCATAAGCGATGAGCAGAGAATTAGCGTTCCTGGTCTACTGCATGGAGCGGTACCGTCATTTTAAGGGACTCTCCGGTGCGGATGTGGCAAGGCTCTTTGATGAACATGGTGTTTACAGATATATTATAAAGTATTTTGAATCACTCCATACAATGGGAGACCATTGTATCGTACAGGATATTGACGATTATATCAGCGGCAGTTCAGATTAATTCCTCCTGCCGAGTATTTCCGCCAGCTTAAACCGTACCGTAACGCGGGGCAGAGCGTCCTCTGACGCCCTCTGTCCCGTTTTTTCATGCCCGGGAAGGCGGAGTGCGGACGGGTGCCTGGCCCGCATGAGGGCGGAAAAATCGTCCTCGGGAAGCAGGGCCTTCAGCTGGTCCCTGGAGTCCTCCGGCATCACGGCGTGGGTGCTGTCCACATAGCAGAGGGAGGGATAGAGGACGCACCAGAAATTTTTCCCCTTTCCTTCCCCTAAAAGCACCCGGACCGCGTCGTAGGTCCCCGCCGGGAAGGTCATGTCCCCGTAGGTTTTTTCCGGGAACAGACACCGCTCCAGGCGGATATCCGCGCCATAGGAGAAGCCGCGGCTTTTCATGTATGCTTCCGCCGTCTCCTCCAGAAATGCTTTATGCTCCAGGATGTAGGAGGCTGTCTGGTCTTTTGTAAGGCCGTCTCCCGCCTCTGTCCCGGGTCCTTCCGGCGGAGGATCTCCTGCGCCCTGCTCCGGCCCCTGCGCCGTTTCTGATTCCAGGCCCTGGCGGATGGTATCCAGAAGGAGGTCCTTTACCTCCAGCTTCAAAGCCTGGTCTTTAGGGGAATCGCTGTTGGCCAGCACATGGAACCGCAGGACCTTTGGCGCGATCCGCGAGGCCAGGGCCTCCTCCTTTCTCCTCAGACCGTTCATGGCCGTTAAAAAGACCATCAGTGCCAGTGTCATGGACAGGCAGATATACCATTTCTTTTTCATGGGCTCCTCCAGTTTTTTATACGATTTTGCTATTTGTAATTATTGCCTGTTGTGCTATAATTTAAACGAATTGACGCCGCGGAGAGAACAGGCGAGGGAGGAGATCCTCCGTCCGGCCCATGGAAGGCTCTTCCGGCCCATCAACCATGAAAGGAAGCAGCAGATCAATATGGAAAAATTAAATGTGGTAGCCCTGTTTGGCGGGCAGTCTTCGGAGCATGTGGTCTCCTGTATGTCTGTCCAGAATGTGGCAGCCAATATCAATAAGGAAAAATACAATGTGATCCTGGTGGGGATCACAGAGGAGGGCCGCTGGCTTAAGGTGGACTCTCTGGATGAAGTGAAAAATGACACCTGGAGGACCAGCGGCTCCAGAGCCGTTCTTTCCCCGGACGCCACAGAAAAGGTCTTATGGGTGATCCGCCACGGAAAGGCAGAAAAGATCCCGGTGGACGTGGTGTTCCCGGTGCTCCACGGCCTTTACGGGGAGGACGGCACTGTCCAGGGGATCCTGGAGCTGGCGCAGATCCCCTATGTGGGCTGCGGCGTCTTAGCCTCCGCCGTGTCCATGGATAAGCTGTCCACGAAGCTGATCGTAAAGGACCTGGGGATTCGCCAGGCAGAATACGTGCCGGTGATGAAGGAAGAGCTGGAACAGATGGACCAGGTGGCAAAGCGGGTAGAGAACGCGTTTCCGTATCCGGTGTTCATAAAGCCGTCCAACGCAGGCTCCTCCAGGGGCGTGTCCCGGGCCGACGACCGGAAGTCCCTGGAAAACGGCCTTAAGGAGGCGGCGCTCCATGACCGGCGGATCCTGGTGGAGGAGATGATCGTGGGCCACGAGGTGGAGTGCGCGGTCTTTGGCGGAGGAAAAGAGGAGGTACGGGCCTCCGGCGTGGGAGAGATCCTGGCGGCGGCCGATTTCTATGATTTTGACGCCAAATATTATAATTCCGATTCCAGGACCGTGGTGGATCCGGAGCTTCCGGGAAACGCGGCGGAGGAGATCCGGGAGTCGGCAGTGCGTATTTTTAAGGCTGTGGACGGCTATGGCCTTTCCCGGGTGGACTTCTTCGTAAAGGAGGACGGGGAGGTGGTCTTCAATGAGATCAATACCATGCCCGGCTTCACGGCCATCAGTATGTACCCCATGCTCTGGGAGGCCAGAGGCGTGGGAAAAGAGAAACTGGTGGATGATCTTCTGGAACATGCGCTCAAGCGCTACGAAAGGTAGGCGCTTATTATGGATAAGAACGCACCCATCGGGATCTTTGATTCCGGCGTGGGAGGGCTCACGGTGGCCAGAGAGGTGATGCGCCAGCTTCCGGACGAGAGGATCGTTTATTTCGGGGATACGGCCCGCCTTCCCTACGGGACAAAATCCCAGGATACGGTGATCCGTTTTTCGGAGCAGATCATGCGCTTTTTGCGGTCCAAGGGAGTGAAGGCCATCGTCATCGCCTGCAATACGGCGTCCTCCTATGCCCTGGACGCCCTGAGACGGTCTGAGGATATCCCCATCATCGGCGTGATCAACGCCGGGGCCAGGGCGGCGGTCTCCGCCACAAAAAACGGGAGGATCGGAGTGATCGGGACCGACGGGACCATCAACAGCAAAGCGTATTCCTCTGTTTTAAAAAGCATGAATCCGGCGGTGGAGGTATTCGGAAAGGCCTGCCCCCTGTTCGTTCCTCTGGTGGAGGAGGGGCTTCTCCACGATACTGTGACGGACGAGATCGCCTCCCGGTATCTGTCGGTGCTGAAGGAAAAATACATCGATACCCTGGTCATGGGCTGTACCCATTATCCTCTGATCCGCTCCACCATCGCCCGCACCATGGGAGACGAGGTGACTCTGGTGAATCCGGCCTATGAGACGGCGGTGCAGCTCAGGACCCTTCTCCGGTCCATGGAGATGGACTGCGACGGGGACCAGGAGGTCCGGGTGGAGGAAAAGTACCAGTTTTATGTGAGCGATATGGCAGAAAAATTCAGCTCCTTTGCCGGGTTTATCCTTCCCGGGAAGGTGAAGGATACCATGCTGATCGACATTGAGAAATATTAGGAGCAACAGATGACAAAAGATGTTCTGGTAAGAGTCAAGGGGACCCAGTTCATGGACGACGAGAATGACGTGATCGAGATGATCACTGCGGGGACCTTTAATGAAAAGAATGGAAAAAAATATCTGATCTATGATGAGACCATTGTGGAGGGCGGAGACCAGACCCACAATATCGTGAAGATCTGGCCGGATAAGGTGGAGGTGACCAAGCGGGGACTGGTGGACACCCATATGACCTTTGAGTGCGGGAAAAAGCACATGTGCAACTATATGACGCCGGTGGGACTGATCATCCTGGGGATCACCACCTCAGCCCTGGAGGTGGAGGAGGATGAGACATCCATGGGGATCGTCATTTCCTATGCCCTGGAAATGAACGGCGAATACATTTCCGGCTGCGGCCTTGAAATTTACGCCAGGGATAAGGGAAATGGTCCCTGGAGCCTGGATTAAGGACGGAGAAGAAAGAGAGGAAGACAGAATATGGAAAGCTTTTTGGTAGCGGTCAACGCGGTTGTCCCATTTCTCTGTTACATTACCTTCGGATATGTGATGAAGATCAAGGGAGTGGTAAAGGAGGACTTTCTCCAGCAGCTGAATAAGATGGTTTTTAAGGTCTTTTATCCGTTTATGACCTTCTATAACATTTATAAGGCTGACGCCAGTTCCCTTCCCAGACCGGTGATGCTGATTTTCTGCGGCGTCAGCATCCTGGTGCTGGAGGTGATCCTGGTGCTCACGGTCCCCAGGCTGGTAAAGGAGAATCCCAGAAGGGGCGTGATCATCCAGGCCATTTACCGGAGCAATTTCGTCCTGTTCGGTCTTCCTCTGACTGTTTCTGTGTTCGGGGATGTGGCCTCCTCTGTGGCGGCCATGGTGGTGACTGTGGTAATTACCATTTATAATACGACTTCTGTGGTGATCCTGGAAATGTTCAATTCAGAAGGGAAAACAGACGTGAAGACGATCCTGGTCAATGTGGTGAAAAATCCGCTGCTCCAGGGGGCCGTGGTGGGTCTTCTGTTTTTCTTCCTGGGCATCCATGTGCCCAAGAGCCTTTTAACGCCCATTGCGGCCTTTGCGGACGCCACCTCGCCAGTGGCCCTGTTCGTCCTGGGCGGGACACTTCACTTCAACGCCATCCGCGGCAACCTGAAATACCTGGTACCGGCCCTGTCCTTAAAGCTTTTGGTGCTTCCTGCGGTGATGCTGGCCCTGGGCTACGCCTTTGGCCTCCGGGATCTGGAGCTGTTCCTTCTGGTGGCGATCTACGGAACGCCGGTGGCTGCTGCCTCTTATCCCATGGCCCAGAACATGGGCGGCGACGGCGAGCTGGCTGGCCAGTTCGTGGTCATCAGCACCGTCGTCGCCGTTGGGACCCTGTTTGGGTGGATCTTCTTTATGAAGAGTGTGGGACTGATCTAGTCCACCTTCTTCAGTACGATATTTTTGATCCGGCCTCCGTCCAGGATGAGGGAGCCGTTTTCCGGCTTCACATACATCGTAAGATCCGGGCCGAAGCTGAAGATGTTTTCTCCGGCTGCGTTCCTGTAAAGCTCTGATTTTCCATAACGGAGCATACAGAGGGCGCAGCCGTTTTCTGTTTTTTCAAGAGTAACGTGGGCGTCAGTCTCCTCATCGTAGTAATGGCCTTCCTCAAAAAGAGAGGGATCGGCCGGGGAGACCGGCGTCATTTTTACCACGCGGGCCGGAAGGCGGTAAAGGATCCCTTCCTCTGTGAAGTAGATCACCTCGTCCAGAGTGCCGACCCGGTAGCCGCCGTCTTCGGTCCTGACCAGTTCAGTTTCGCACCATTCTCTCTTCATAAAGAGCGTTCCGTCATGGTCCAGGATGTTCACAAACAGCGGATCATCGGGAAGGGCGGCGGCAAACAGACCGGCATGGGCGGGAGCCTCTTTGTGCTCCGGCACAGCGGGCTCGGTGCAGTCCGGAAGCCCAAGAACGATGCAGGCAGCCTTATCGGCCATTTTTGCCATGACGCGGGTGGTGGTATTGCTTAACAGGATCACCTCCAGCTCCTTTTCCGGGATACAGGATACCTGTCCGCGGTAAGCGGCATCGGCGCCGCCGTGGCCGAACACATCCAGTCCGTGGAGCTTATGGGTCATGAGGCCGCCGCAGTATTCCGCAGCCGTTCCGTCGCTTAAGATGGCCGGGGTCTTCATCAGGGCAATGATCTCCGGGTCGATGACCTGGGGATGGATGTACTCGTCCAGGATCTTACTGAGATCGGAGGCACATGTATTGACGGAGGTGGGGCCGTAAACGCAATAGTTTAAGGGATTATAATAGTAATTTCCGTCGCCGTCGTCCTGGTAGGAGTAGACCAGGTTGGGAACGATCTGGGTGTAGCTTTCCCGGACGAAGGTGTGCTCCATGCCGAGAGGCTTGAAGATCCGTTCTCTGGCAAACTGCGGGAAACTCATGCCGGACAGCTTTTCAACGATCAGCGCCAGAAGATGGAAGCCCGTGTTGCTGTAAAGATATCTGGACTGGGGCTTGAAGTTTAAGTGCTTCTGGAGCCGGATGGTGGTGTTGATGTCGTCCATGGTGATCTGGTCATTGATGGTGATGCTGCGCATGAATAAAAGCTCCCACTGGTCCCTGAGGCCGCTGACATTGTTCATCATCTGGCGCACGGTAATGGGCTCTTCGATGTTGATATATTCTCCCACATATTTACGGATATCGTCGTCCAGGCCCAGCTTCCCTTCCTTCCAGAGAAGGAGGATGGAGAGGACGGTGAACTCCTTGGAGATGGAGGCCACGTGCAGGATGCTGTCGTTTTTGATCTTCAGCTGGTTCTCCAGGTTAGGTCAGTTTACAAGGAACTACACGCAGACCGTGAAACGGGCTGCTGACAACA